>CAYWOV010000645.1:0-3184 GCA_964459965.1 uncultured Planctomycetaceae bacterium
CCGCTGCGACCACTCTTCGAGCAAGGCGTCGATTCGCGGATCGACCGGTAGTCCAGTGTTGGCATCAACGGCACCGGCGCGTAGGTCGGGCTGCGTCAGGCGACTGCGATCAACTCGTTCCCTGGGCGTGATGCCGGGGTCGATTCGTTCCCTGGGCGTGATGCCCGGGTCGATGTTGCTTGAGTCCTGCGCATGCAACGAAAAAACGGGCGCCCCCAGCGCTCCGAACAACATCAGACAGAGCAATCGCCTGACGCTAAGGTTTCGCGACATGAGGCCCGAGTCCTTCCATGGATAAACGGGTGCTGACACAACTCGCTGATAACAAATACTTTGTGAACGGCGAGCCGGTTCCTCCCGGCGGGGATTTTAATTCTGCTCTCGTTTTTCGCCTATCCCGCTTTTGGATGCCCGACGAGGGAACCGTCGTCCAGAAGCCGGTCGATCAGGCAAGCTGCCTCGGAAAAGCTTGAGACACAGAAATCGGCAAGAAGGGAATAGTGGGGAGTTTCGTTGGGGGCGAACAGGATGGTTCGCATGCCCGCGTTGCGACCGCAATTGATGTCGTGGAGATAGTCTCCCATGAAAATCACTTCGGTTACGTGGGCCGCCCAAATCGAGCAAATCTTTAATAATCCTGCGGGATCCGGTTTTGGCGGCGCATCTTCCCGCGTCAACACGCAGGGGATCGTCATTCCTAACCGCTGCAGCATCCGGCTGGAGCACAGCCGGCTGTTCCGCGTGAGCACGGCCTGGGCAATATTTCGTGCCGTGAGCGAATCCAGCAATTCGCCAGCCCCGGGCATCAACGTTGCACGTTCGGCCGCCGCGCGTTCGTGACGATTGAGGACTCGCAGGCACTCGTCGAGTCGTTCGCCCGGGGGAATTTCGGCCAGACCTTCGAGGATGGGCATGCCGACGGGAAGCCCCATCTCGCGACGAATCAGCGGGAAGTCCAAGCCCGAATCGACGAGCGTTCCATCCAGATCGAAAATCACTCCCCGAATTGTCACGAGCGCAGCTCTTCCTCGATATGGAATATGGAGTTAAGCGTGATCAAGTCGGTCCGCCCATTTTCGCGCCGCAGAACGCTGACTCCGCCGTTGTTTTGATTCAGATCCTTAGCATGCGTGAGCGGCATTCCGAGATAAGTCGCAGCACACGCGCGGATCACCACGTTGTGTGCAACAGCGACGATCGATCGGCCGGGATGCCTGTCCAAGAGATCGGTTAGAGCCGGAATCGCACGCCGCGCAACATCGGGATACGATTCGCCTCCGAAATAGGGAAACCGAGACTGATCGCGCTGGAAGTCTTCGCATTCCTTGGGAAAGTCACGGCGAATCTGGTCCCAAGACATACCTTCCCACTTCCCGACGTCCGCCTCGATGAGTGCCTCAATCGTGGCCACGTCCAGACGATGCGGTTCAGCGACCGCGCGAGCCGTATCGAACGCCCGTTGCAATGGGCTGCTGTAAACGGCGGCCAGCGTCGTCCGCTCGAAGAGTTTTCGCACGCACTGCGCTTGTCGCCGGCCGGTCTCGCTCAAAGGCAGATCCATGCCGCGACCTTGCAGGACATAGGGCCGCTGCAGATTCGCGTCCGTGGCTCCGTGCCGCACCAGGTAGAGCGTTGTGACTTCCGAACCAGACATCGCGAGTAGAGATCCTGTTCGCTAGTTCGACGTGCCAACTGCACTTTTTGTTCGCGCCAACAGCGACGCCATGCGAATCGCCTCGATCATGCCTTCCGGGCTGGCGATCCCTTTCCAAGCGATGTCGAAAGCCGTGCCGTGGCTGGGACTGGTGCGGACGATCGGCAAACCGAGCGTAATATTGACGGCCGTATCGCGCGCCACAAGCTTGATGGGAATATGCCCCTGGTCGTGATACATGGCGACCACGCCGTCGAATTCACCCCCGATCGCCCGTCTCAATAAGGCGTCGGCCGGAATTGGCCCCTTTACGCTCCAACCCTCACCGGCAAACCGGTCAATCGCGGGCCGAATGATTCGCTGCTCTTCGTCACCGAACAGGCCTTCTTCGCCCGCGTGCGGATTGAGTGCTGTGACTCCGATCCGCGGACGATCGACGCAGATCCGAGAGAGAAAATCGTGAACCAGCCCAATTTTTTCTGCAACACCCTCGGTCGTCAGCAATTTCGGCACGCTGGCAATCGAAGTGTGCAGCGTGACATGGGCCACACCCAAGCCATGCGGTGAACGCACAGCCTCGCCCGGCGGAACGTAGAGCATCATCGCATAACGGCAAACACCGCACTCGGCGGCCAGGATCTCCGTGTGACCGGGATAGTCGAGCCCGGCCAAATGCAGTGCGGCCTTGTTGAGCGGAGCCGTGACAATTGCGTCGAATGCATGCCCCAGCGCGGCTTGGGTCGCCGCCACAAGCCAGTCATACGCCGCGCGGCCGGCGCGCGGATCGAGGGATCCAGCCGCAACGGACGCCAATTCGGCGCCGCTTGCAGTCGCGACGGGATTCCAACAGTCGAGTTGATCTCCGCCGCTTTCAACCTCGCTAAGCGGATCGAACGGACGCACTTTTGCCTGGGAGCCAATCAGCCGCATCGCACGCCGCAGAATTTCAGGGTCTCCGACGACGATCGGCCGGCAGCACGCCTGCACGCGCGGATCTTTACAGGCACGGGCGACGACTTCCGGCCCAATGCCGGCCACGTCTCCCATCGTGAGCGCGATCCGTGGTCGATCCATGAAGTCAATTTCACTTTGCGACGGGCCCTTCGAACGTGCCGTCATCGCACGGTCAGTTCGTCGAAGCATTCCAGTACGGCCAAAGCCGTGCCGCGGCGATCCTTGTCGGAGAGGATCGGCTCGACCTCCATAGGCCAGCGGATACCCACCGTTGGATCGTTCCATAGCAGCGTGCGTTCATGCTGCGGGTAATAGAAGTCGGTGCACTTATAAAAGAGGTCGGCCGACTCGCTCAAAACGCAGAATCCGTGAGCAAAGCCGGCGGGAACGTACATCTGACGATGGTTCTGGTCGCTCAGTTCCGTGCCGATCCATTTGCCGAAATGGGGCGATTTTCTCCGCACGTCGACGGCCACATCGAAAATCCGGCCCGCAAGTGCCTGGACCAGCTTCGCTTGTGGATGCTCCTTTTGGAAATGCAGCCCGCGCAGCGTGCCCCGGCACGACCGTGAGATG
>CAYWOV010000646.1:0-3180 GCA_964459965.1 uncultured Planctomycetaceae bacterium
GAGCCAGCACACAATCCTCCGGGCAATCAAGCCGGTAATCTGCCGCACGACCATGCGACGATGCGGCACCGCCTCGGCTTCGATGCGGACCGCCAGCTGTTCGTTCTGCTGGGACGCTGCGGGGTTGCGTGCGTCGAGCATCTTGCCCCGCCGATAATGCAGGCCGATCACGCGGCCCGGAGCCGGCATGCGGTTAATGTGCACATTGAATATCGACAGGAAAATGCTGATTCGCACGGCCCTGCCTGTGACAAACTCATCGTCTGCAATCTCGGCGACCTCGACGATCGTGCCATCGGCCGGCGAAACGATCAGTCCAGCTCCGATCGGCACCTCGCGGCGCGGATCGCGAAAGAACGAAATCACGAACCCACCGATCGCCGCCAAAGCGACGGCCACTAGTCCACAGCCCACGGCGACACCGCGCGGCAGCGGCGCGCGAAACGTGATGATCAACAGCACGATGGCGAGCGCAATCGCGCCGCCGCCGATCACGATTAATTCCGCCAAACCGACCCGGGCAACACTCAGCCGATCCCGCCAGGTAAACGGATCGTCTTGCGGCCGCCAGTAATAGCCGCCTTGGTTTCGGAAGAATTTGACGTCGCGGGGATCGAGCACTTCGTGCGGGCAACCGTTGAAGTCGCCGCGTCTCTTCATCCGCATGCGGACGAGGTAGCGCGGCCGAAACGTCTTCAAGTACCGGCGCCGCAACCGTCCCCAAGCCAGCTCGAGGCGCAGGATCGGACCGCCGCCGGGTTGAATGCTCGTCAGCTTGAGATCCATCGGCTCGAGCGGCAACCGGCCGGGCGCTTCCATCGGGGGCGCGAACTCCTCGATCTTAGGCCGCTGGGAGCCGGGAATTGTTTCGATATTCATGGATGCGTGGCGGGTCGACGACGGTGCGGTCCGGGACCAGGGTGCGATCCGGGGGAAAACCGCCATTATAAAGTGACAGACGACCCGGGGCGAGCGGCCCCTCGGATTCGCCGCGGCCCACTCGTAGTTCGAGCACGCCGTCGCGGTGCAAAATGTTATGCTGATCGTTGATACAGGAGCTTGTCCACAAGCTTGTTCGCAAAACGAGTTCACAATCGCAAACAGCAAGGAGCCGTCGGCCCATGCAGCGATTTCGCAATATTCTGGTCGGCATTGATCTGGCGAGCACCGACCACCTGGCCGAAATCGAATTAACGCCCCCCAACCGGGAGGCGCTTCGCCGGGCGATTTGGCTGGCCGCCCACACGCGGGGCGAGTTGACGATTTTCTCCGCTCTCGACGTCTCCCCGCACGTGCGGGCCGTGCTGCAGGAAGAACTCAAGCACGAGCCGGGCGACCTCGAACGCGAGGCGTACGAAATCCTCGAGCAGTTCGTCGCCCAGGCGAAGAAGGAAGGAATTTCCGCTCGGCAGAAGCTGGCCTTCGGTTGCCCCTGGCAAGAAATCTGCCGCCAGGTGTTGGCCGAAAAGCACGATCTGGTCGTCGTGGGCACGCGCGATCTAGGCCAAATCAGCCGCATCCTCTTCGGCTCAACCGGCATGAAGCTCTTGCGGAACTGCCCTTGTCCCGTGTGGGTCACGCGCCCGGATCCCAACTGGGACGATCTCAATATTTTGGTGCCGAGCGATTTCAGCGACGTCTCGCTCGAAGCCCTGCAGATCGCCGTCAACGGCGGGCAGCTGGTCGACACGCGACTGCATCTGCTGCATGCATTGGAGGGCCAAATCGGGCCGCCGGCCTGGTTCGGCCGCGCGCAGCGGCAGATCGTCGAGCAGTATCTCGCCGGCCAACGCGAGGAAGCCAAAAAGCGGCTCCACGAACAACTCGCGCTCACCGACTATCGCACCCTGCCGTACGGCGTTCAGGTGCATGTCGTCGACGGGCCTCCTGAGGAAGCCATTCTCAAAGCGATCGACGACTTCCAGATCGACCTTGTGGTGATGGGAACCTCGGCCCGCTCGGGCCTCTCGAACCTGGTCCTCGGCAACACGGCCGAGCGGCTGATCTCGCACATCAAGTCGTCAGTGATTGCCGTCAAACCGCTCGATTTCGAGTGCCCGGTCACGCTGAACGACTGACTGCAAAGTCGCTCAGCCGACGTCAACCGGCGCGCGTTTCGCGTGACTCTCTTTCGCCGCATGCACCAGCCGCAGGCAGCGACACACATCGGAGATGTCCGCGACCGGAATCAAACCGCCGGCCAGGCGGCGGCAGAAGTGATCGATCATGACTTCGACGGCGCTGCGATCGGCCGTCAGCGATTCGGTCGTTCCCTCTTCCCCCGAAAGCGTCCAGCGAATGTGGGCCGGCCCTTCGATGACCGCCTCGCCCCGTTCGCACACCACAACGAAGCACACCCCAGGCGGGATCGCGGCTCCCTCGCCGGGCATTCGTGGCTGGCTGTGCACTTCGAGCGAAACGGTCGGGCGCCGCTCCAGATCGCGGACTTCGGCGAACTCGATCGCAATCGACCGTGATCCCTCGTGCGCAAGCGTCGATGCCAGCGGAGCCGCCTCGAGCTGAACGGCCGTCGAACGCACAACGTAACGGCACCAGTCGAGCAGCCCGACAAGAAAATCGGTCCCCGCGGCCTGGCCGGGAATGGCGTCGGGCGCATCGGCGGCTGGGGGGACCGCGTGAATCGAAATGTGCCGGGGACGTCCGAGCCGCGTCGCCATCAATTCGCGAAGCCGGCAGGTCGACGGCGTGAAACGGCGGCTGAACTCGGGCATCACGAGCAGCCCTTCCGACTCGACCAGGCCCCGCAGCTCCAACAGCTCGTCCCAGTCCTCGCCCAGGCTGCCGGCGATATAGGCTGGCTTTCGCGTTTTCCGCACGAAATGCAACAGCGCGTTGCCGTGCCACGACGTGTCGAGCACCAGAATGCCGCGCAGCTCCGGCTGTGAGAGCAGGGTCAACACACCCTGATAGGGGACCGCCCCAAATTCAATGGCCGCCTGCTCGGCGCGACTGGCGATCACATCATAGACGGCCCGAACCCGCACCCGATGCTGCAGTTTTTCCAGCACCGGGCGATAGCGGCTTTCCCAGACGGGACCCAGACCGACGATACCCAGATTGATCATTCGACAAGATGTTCGCACACCGCAGAAACGGCTAACGTCCTAAACCGTAACGCCAAAGCTATCATAGGCATGCGTTTGTCGAAATCGCAACGGG
>CAYWOV010000647.1:0-3179 GCA_964459965.1 uncultured Planctomycetaceae bacterium
GGGCCCTGCATGTTTCCAAACACCGTGGCAGCGCTTGTGATGACTCGATTGTTCCCTACGAGGTGACCGACCGGGGATTGGCGTTTTAACTGCGACACGTCGGAAAAGCGGCCAGCTCGGCTCGCAACCCGTACCGCGGTCCCTCCACACTGGGCCGCTCATGCCAGCCGCGACAATCCTCAAAAATTACCTTTCCGTTGCTTAAGCCCCTCGCCCGGATGGAGTTAGCCGCGTAAAATTGAAGCGATTTTTCGCGACGAGCGATGGTAAAACTGCAAGCGCCCCAAGACATTGACAATTCGCCAACGCCGGATTAACTTCCCCGCCGCCAGCGGCCGATCTGGCTGGTGGATCGTCGACCGGACGCGTTTCACGCTGAACGCGAACCCGATCGGGTCCTTGGGATCGGCAGGGTGGCCGCTTCGACTGTGACGTCGTCAAGGATTACCAACAATCTTGTCTGACGTGTGACCGGGCCTCCCCGACTCTCGGTCGTGCGTCCCAAGTCAGCCCGCGCTGAGAAAAGACCCATGCGTAAATCAAGTCGTCGACGCTCCCTGTTGTTCGTGCCGCTGATCCTGTTCACGGCCACCCCAGTCTTCGCCCAAAATCCGTATGAGTGGGCCGAGAAAATGTTCGACTCCACGAACCACGACTTTGGTGCCGTGGCTCGCGGTGCAGACGTCAATCACCGCTTTCGAGTACGCAACCTCTACAAGGAGGATGTGCGGATCTCGAGCGTGACCGCGTCATGCGGCTGCACGTCTCCGCGGTTCGATCAAACGCCGTTCAAGACGGGCGAATCGTCCTACATCGACATTTCGATGGACACACACAAGTTCCAACACGAGAAGAGCTCGACCGTGACGGTCACGTTCGATCAACCCCAATATGCCACCGTCACCATCCCGGTGAAGGTTTACATCCGGACTGACGTCGTCCTCACGCCAGGCTCGATCAATTTCGGTGCGGTCGACCATGGGTCGGCCCAGCAAAGGAAAATTGAGCTGACGTACGCCGGCGACCCCAATTGGGCCATCACCAAGGCCACCACCAATAACGACTTCCTCACCGCGAACGTCAAAGAAACCATTCGGCAAAACGGCCAGGTCGGGTACGATCTCATCGTGGCCCTCTCGCCGAAGGCGCCCGTGGGAAATCTTCGCCAGCAGCTGATGTTGGTAACCAACGACCAGGCTGGCCAAATCCCCGTTCTGGTCGAAGCTCGCGTCGAGTCGGATGTGACGGTCACTCCCTCCGTGGTCCAACTGGGTTCAGTCCCGTCCGGGGAAAAGAAGGTTCAGACCGTCATCCTGCGGGGCAACAACCCGTTCGTGATCGAAAAAGTCGAATGCGAGTCGGCCAACGGCCTCTTCAAGATGCCGCAGTTGACCAAAGACGCGAAAACAGTGCATGTTCTCCCCTTAACCTTCACGGCGCCGAAACAATCGGGGCCGCTGTCGGAGAAATTCATCGTCACGATCGCTGGCCGCGCCGAACCGATTACCTTCACGGCGCAGGCATCAATCGAGACAGCTCAGCAGATCGCGCCAAGGTAGTCTGAATGTCTCTGCCGGTGCCAAGTATTGTCGGAAATTCGATCGACATTGGTGCCGGCCCGCATCTGGAAATCTTGGAGTCGGCCGGGTTCAACTTCCGCGAGGTATCGCGGAGCGTGGATCTGCGGAAGAACGACCAGTTGATCGCGGCCTTGACGGCGGCCGACGCCGTCATCGCCGGGGCCGAGCCTTATCCGCGCAACGTGATTGAGGCTCTCCCCAAGCTTCGAGCGATCGCCCGCTCGGGCGTCGGATACGACGCCATCGATCTTGCCGCGTGCGACCGGGCTGGAATCGTGGTCATGACCACTCCCGGGGTCAACCATCATTCGGTTGCCGAGCACACGCTGGCCCTGCTCTTCGGCGTGGCCCGCGATTTCCCGATGGCGGACCGCCGCGTCCGCGAAGGGAAATGGAAGCGGACCAACGGCCCTCGCGTGATGGGTTCAACGCTGGGCATCCTGGGACTGGGCCGCATCGGACAGGCCGTTGCGACTCGTGCAATTGGCGTCGGCATGAAAGTGCTGGCCTACGAGCCAAAGCCTTTCCCCGAATTTCTCGCAAAGTGGCCGGCAATCGTGCTTTCGTCGCTCGACGATTTGTTTGCTCAATCAGACTATGTCTCTTTGCATTTGCCCCTTTCGCCCGAAACCCGGCATCTCATCAATGCCGACACACTCGCGCAAATGAAGCCGGGCGCAGTTCTGATCAACACGGCGCGAGGCGGACTCGTCGACGAGGCCGCGCTCTGCGAGGCGCTCAGTTCGGGGCGCCTCCGCGGTGCCGGACTCGACGTGTTTGAAATCGAGCCGCTTCCTCTCGACAGTCCGCTTCTCGAGTTCGACAACGTCCTCTTTGCCGGCCATACAGCGGGGATGGATAACGAGTCCAAGCACGACACGTTTAAGATGTGCGCGGAAAGCCTGGTCAAACTCTACAACGGCGACTGGCCGGCCGAGTGCGTCGTTAACCTCCGAGGCGCGACCGGCTGGAAGTGGGCACGCAACTAAGCTCGTCGGGCAATTCCCCGAGTCAACGCCCCCTCTGAAAGCACTCAATCGCAGACAGCCCGCGAGCGCCGCGATGATCACTCCCGGCCATTCGCAGTCCCTCTTTCGGCGGTCTCGATCAAGCGATGAGACTCAGCTTGGGAAGAGGGAAGGCTGGAAAAAAGGTAGATGCCGCCATTCCCTGCGTCATCCGTCATCGAGCAGGCAATCTGTTGTCCATTCGGTGAGACCGCGAGCAGCCAATGTTGGGCGCGCGCTGCCGTGTCGTGCGGAAGCGGCAATGTAAAAAGCTCTTCTCTAGTCCGCACGTCCCATACGTGCACGGATCGTTGCTCGGGCGAAACAGCGATGACCAGCCGCCCATCCGCAGAGAACTCCACCGGACCATTTTTTTGTGCCAGGCCCGGTAAATACCCAATCTCGCGGCAGCTTTCGGCGTCCCAAAGTTCAACACCGCCTTCCACAGAAATCGCCAGCATCCGTTCGAACGGCGCAAAGACCAAATAATCGTTGTAGCCACGGTGATAGATCGACTGCGAATGCAGGCGTCCGCTCGACAAGGTGTAAAGGGAAACTCCCGGACTCTTCTCGGGGTGCCAGGTGGCCAAAA
>CAYWOV010000648.1:0-3178 GCA_964459965.1 uncultured Planctomycetaceae bacterium
CATGGCGGATCCATCGGCGCCAGTGCCGACCCATCGCGGGTTATGAAGGGCAAGCGAATGGGTGGCCGATACGGCGGCGAGCGGGTCACCATGCGTAACATCCGCGTGTTTCGCCTCGATGAAACCGAGAACATGGTTCTCGTCGAGGGAGCCGTTCCGGGTCCCAATGGCGGTTGGGTGATGATTCGTCCCACCAAGAAGCATGCGAAGACACCAAAGAAGGCGTGATTGGGGTTTCCAGCGATGGCGGAAAAAGAATCTCGCATCACCGTGGACGTACGCGATAAGACCGGCAAGTCAGTCGGTAAGGTCGAGTTCGATCCCTCGGAACTCGCGCCGCGGATCAGCAAGCAATTGCTGCACGACGTCGTCGTGATGTACGAGACGAACAAGCGGGTTGGCACGGTCATGACCCGCAACCGAGCCCAAACCGAAGGCAGCACGAAAAAGCTCTTCCGCCAAAAGGGGACTGGCCGGGCGCGAATGGGAACCGTCCGCACAAACATTCGTCGCGGCGGCGGACGCGCACACGCCAAGTATCCGATCGACTTTGGTTATCGCTTGCCCAAAAAGGCCGTGCGTTTGGCGACTCGGATGGCCCTGTTGAGCAAGTTCTTGGACCAACAGGTCACCCTGCTGAGCGAATTGGCGATTGCCGAGCCGAAGACGAAGACGATGGCGACCCTGCTTAAGGCGCTCGGGTTATCCGAAACGAGTTGTCTGCTCGCGGTTGAATCGCATGACGTCAACGTGGTGCGGTCGGGTCGCAACATCCCGGGACTGCGGATTTCGAGTTGCGACGACCTCAACGCCTACGACCTTTTGCACCAGAAACAGTTGATCCTGACGCGTGCGGGTCTCGAACGTCTCCGTGCGGGGCGGACGAAGACCGCGGCAAAGGAAGCGTGACATGCCCAAGCAAGTTCGCCCCACGATCACTTTGGAGTCGTATCAAGTCCTGCTGCATCCTCTCGTCACGGAGAAGGGGACGCACCTTTCCGAACGGCACAATGCGTACACGTTTGCCGTCAGCCCAATGGCGACCAAGCACGATATCAAGCGGGCCGTCGAGGAAATGTGGAGCGTTCGCGTGGTGGGCGTGCGAACGCAGAATCGCAAGGGCAAACCGCGGCGGCATCGGTTCAAGTTGGGGCACACGATCGCGTGGAAAAAGGCCATCGTCGAATTGAATCCGGAGGATCGGATTTCCTTCTTCTAGGAAGCGGTTTGAGCAGTCGGTTGTGGCTGTTGCCACTTTGAAGATCAGTAGGGACGGGATCAGTCGGGACGTTTTCATGGCTATTCGATATTACAAGCCGACTTCGCCAGGCCGCCGCGCCGGCTCGGTGAGCGATTTCTCCGAGATCACCGACCCTAAGAAAGAGCCTGAAAAGCATCTTTCGGTTCGCCTCCGCAAAAAAGGCGGGCGAAATTTCCAGGGAAAAATCACTGCGCGACACCGTGGCGGCGGACACAAAACAATCTACCGCATGATCGATTTCGATCGCCGCAAGGACGGGATTCCCGCCAACGTCGCGTTTATCGAATACGATCCGAACCGTTCGGCGCGAATTGCCCTGTTGCACTACGCCGACGGCGAAAAGCGATACATTCTCGCGCCCGAAGGGTTGAAGGTCGGCGATAAGGTGCAAAGCGGTCTTGATGTCGAGCCGAATGTCGGCAACTGCATGCCGCTCGACAAAATACCGCCCGGAACGCAGGTGCACTGCATCGAGATGCAGCCCGGCAGCGGCGCCAAAATGTGCCGCACGGCCGGCGTGTCCGCCGTCATGAACGCCCGCGAAGGCAAATGGGCTCAAATCACGCTGCCCTCGGGCGAAGTGCGGCGTCTGCCCAGCTCGTGCCGAGCGACGATCGGCGTGATCGGGAACTCCGATCACATCAAAGTCTCGATCGGCAAAGCGGGCCGCAAGCGGTGGATGGGTCGGCGCCCGCATGTCCGCGGCGTCGCCATGAACCCGTGTGCCCATCCGATGGGAGGCGGCGAAGGCCGCACCTCGGGCGGCCGGCACCCGTGCAGCCCGACGGGCGTATTGTCCAAAGGCGGTCGCACGCGACAACGTCGCAAGCCGTCGTCCAAGGCGATCATTCGCCGGCGGAAATCACGGCGTTACGGCCAATTGAAAGTCTGAAGAAGCAGGTGTTGGAATGGGACGATCGCTGAAAAAAGGTCCGTTTGTCGACGCGAAGCTCCTCAAAAAGGTGGAGCGGCTGACGCAAACGGGCAAAAAGGAGCCGATCAAGACGTGGGCTCGCCGTTCGACGGTCACGCCCGAGTTCGTCGGCCATACGTTCCTGGTCCACGACGGTCGTCGGCACATGAGCGTCTACGTGACGGAAGAGATGGTCGGGCACAAGCTCGGCGAGTTCGCGCCCTCGCGAACGTTTCGCGGGCACGGTGCCAGGGGGAAGAAGTAACATGGCTCGCATCGCCGCACGACATCGCTTTGCACGCATTGCCGCGACGAAGGTGCGTCCTTTTGCCGACCTGATCCGCGGTGAGGCCGCCGGTGACGGGCTGTTGCTGTTGCGCTTCAAGCCCAACCGCGGCGCCCGCATGCTGGAAAAGGTGCTCAAAAGCGCCATCGCGAATTGCGAGGACCGCGGGGCCCGCAACGTCGACAGCCTGAAGATCGTCGAGGCGGTCGTCGACGGCGGTCCCATGTTCAAGCGGATGCTGCCTCGCTCGCGTGGAATGGCCAACGTCATCCGCCGGCGCTTCGCGCACATCCGCGTGGTGATCGACGTTCCCGAACTGGCTTGAGCGAGGCCGCCGCGATTCAAAACGAGTCAAAAATGAAGACCGCAAAACAAGTGACTGAGAACTAGGCGATGGGACAAAAGACCAATCCGACCGGCTTTCGCATCGGCATCACCGAACCGTGGCGCAGCCGCTGGTACGCGAGCAAGAAGGAGTTCGGCGATCTGCTGATCGAGGATTACAAGATCCGCAACTTCGTGAAAACGAAGTACCAATTCGCGGGCATTCCGAAGATCGAGATCGAGCGGACCCGCGATCAGGTCGTCGTGCTGCTCTACACGGCCCGGCCGGGAATCATCATCGGCCGCAAAGGGCAGGAAGTCGACCGCCTCAAGGCGGAACTCGAGGACCTGACCGGCCGGCGAATGGAACTCAAAATCGTCGAAATCAACAACC
>CAYWOV010000649.1:0-3177 GCA_964459965.1 uncultured Planctomycetaceae bacterium
TCCGCTACGAATCGGACGCGAATTTCCACCCGTCCCTTTTCGGTAAACTTCAAGGCGTTGCCGACGAGGTTGATAAGGATTTGTCGCAAGCGAGTCGGATCGCTTTCGATCGTCTCGGGGATCGGGCTTTCGTAAACGACTCCGAATTCGAGTTTTCTCGCTTCCGATCGGATCTTCATGAGCGAGACTACGTCGGCCACGATCTTGCTGGGTGCGAATCGGATGCGTTCGACGGCGAGACAACTGGCCTCGATCTTCGAGAGATCGAGAATGTCATTGATGATCTCGAGCAGGTGCTCGCCGTTGCGCTTGATCGTTTGCAGCGCATTGATCCGTTCCGCGGGCGCCGTCTCAATGTTCTCTTCCGTCAACAGGACGTCGGCGAAGCCGAGAATGGCCGTCATCGGCGTGCGGATTTCGTGACTCATGTTGGCCAGGAACTCAGTTTTTGCCTCGTTCGCCTGCTCGGCGCGGCGGCGGGCAATTTCGAGCTCGCCCGCCTGCTCCGACATCGCGGCCGCCTGCGTTTCGATATGGTTTCGCGATTCTTCAACTTCGAGCGCGTAGCGCTTGAGTTCGACGGCCTGCTCCTGAAGCTGTTGCATGGCGGCGCGGAGAGTCTTGCGTTCGGCCAGCAGGTTCTGAATCTGCTGGAACTCGTTCGTCACGTCTTCAATAATCACGAGTGCCAATTCGCCTGCGGCGTCCCAGCGGCGGACGGTTGTCCGCTGCATCATCTCTCGGCGACCCGCATGCGGTAAGGCGCCGGCGAGACTTCCGTGCAGAGGGCACATCCTCTCGTCCTCGATTTCGCCGCGAAACGCCGTTTCAATGCGTTCGCGAAGCGGACCCGACGCCAGGAGGCGCAATCCCTCGCCAGGGAGATGGAGAATCGCTTCCCGTCGAATGCCGGTCCATTCCTCGAGCGTGCGGTTCCACGAACGGACGGTCAGCCGGCGGTCGACGACGCACAGGCCGAGCGGCAGCAGGTCGAGGGACCGCTGCTCGCTGGCGGTCAGGCGGATTGGTTCACCAGACGGTTGCATTGTGGCCGTTGTGCTCAGGTTGTTTCCGTGACGTTGAGTGCCTGGAGGATGGCGGTCGCAAGCCGAGGCTCTGTTTCACGCCTCCGCGCTCGCGCGGACTGCGGAATGCCAAGCGAACGCCACGAAGCGGCCAGCGACGCCCAGCGCGCTTCCAATCGGTATTCGCGATTTTCGTCGCCGATTCGTCCAGACAGTTGAAGTGAGAAAATGGTGAGAAAATCGCTGTCCGGGCCTCTCGCTGCCGGCCCACTCGCCCGCACCGAGCGAAAGTCGTTGAGGTGGAGGTTTTTCAGGGGCATACCGATTCCAACGTCCACGCAATGAAGTCGAAAGAGAGTCGGCGACCCGCAAATGTGGTGAGTTGCCTGCTCTCCCTCGACAATGCTTTTCGGCGAGTCCGGCCGCCCGACGTCTAGGAAAAGATATCGTTTTTAGCCCTTCTTCTGCGAACCGCGGGCAAGTCTCGCGCAACAGGCGGCAGCGACACGATCCGAACCAGCGGCGCCTCAGGCATGCTAGGCCTGATCGATTCGCGCGCCGAATTAGATTAATTCGGGAATTGGCTGCCCGTCCGGCAAAATCCGTGTGGGGCGCCCCGCGCTGCTGGTGAAGGCGGTCTCCGGCGAAATGCCGAAATACTCGTAAAGCGTGGCGAGCAAGTCTGTCGGTTTAAGCGGTCGCGAGATCGCCTCATCACCGCGGCGATTGGTCGCACCGACAGCCTGCCCCATCCGTAAACCTCCGCCCGCCAGCAAAACCGACATGGTGCGTCCCCAATGCTCGCGGCCCGGCTGGCCCTGAAAGTTGCTCAATCGCGGAGTATGGGACATCTCCCCCATGACAACGACGAGCACGTCCTGATCGAGACCGCGTTCGCGCAAGTCCTGAATCAGCGCACTTGTTACCTGATCGAGGACAGGCAATCGCAGCTTCATCTCGGTGAAGATATTCCAGACGCTGGCATGATCGTCCCAACTGAAGGCCTTTTGACCGGGGACGTGCGGGAAATCGACGGTGACCATTCGCACGCCCGCTTCGACCAGCCGCCGCGCCAACAAGCAGCGTTGTCCCACGGCATGCCGGCCGTACCGTTCACGAGTCTTGTGGTCCTCGCGTTCTACGTCGAAGGCTTTTCTCAATTCGCCGCGGGTCAACAACGAGGCTGCCTTCCGATTGAATTCGTCCATCGAGTCCGACGCCGGATCGTCGATCGAGCGGCGGTAGCTGTCGAATCGTTTGAGAAGATCGAGCCGATCGGCGAAGCGTGGTTTCGAGAGTCGCTCGAGGGCCAAATTGGGGACATGGAAATGCGCGTCGTTCGGGTCGGCCGCGACGACGAAGGGATCCAAACCGCCCCCCAGATAAGCGGAGCCGTTATAGCGCAAAGTCGGCAGCGCGACGTGAACGGGAACGCCGAACGAGCGCTCTCCGCGAGTCTTCGAGACAATCGACCAGAAATCCGGATAGCGCGACCGAAAGGGGGGCATTTCGACCACTTTGCCGGGATAGCCGGTAAGAAGTGTATGCGTGCTGCTGACGTGTCCCGGACTGTCGTGCCCAAGCGACCGCAGGATCGCGATCCGATCCCCGAGCTGCGCCAAGCGAGGCAGGTGTTCGCAGATCTGGAGTCCGGCCGACCGTGTTGAGATCGGGCGAAATTCGCCCCGATATTCGGTCGGAGCATCGGGCTTCAAGTCGAAGGTTTCCATATGGCTCGGGCCGCCCCAGAGCCAGATGACAATAATCGCCTTGTCGCTCTTGTGGCTGGTTTGCGATCCCTTCGACGCTGGTTGGAGCCCCAACCGTCCGCTGCCGGTTGCAGCGCGCGTTGCCGCCGCGCTTTGCAACCGCAAAAGGTCGGCCAGTCCTAATCCGCCCAAGGCGGAAAAGCCAAGCCTCAAAAATCCTCGTCGCGCTAAGGTGCCGGGACAGCGTATTTGTCCGAATGTCCCAGGTCGCGGCGTTTGTGGAGGTTGCGAACTGGTCAAGACGACTCCCACTCGAGCTCGGATCAATCGTGCGGGCGAGCGCGTGGAAAAGCAATCCGCCGGATTATCGAAGATGTACCCTAACAAATCAACGGATATTGATTCGTCGCTCCGGTCGACGGCGGGAAAACTTTGTCTGTCAG
>CAYWOV010000650.1:0-3172 GCA_964459965.1 uncultured Planctomycetaceae bacterium
TGGCGCGTCCGGCGAAATTGACGATTTCGGGATGACCCGGTCGCCGGTTTCCGATTCCTATTTCGGCAGCTCGACCCGAATCCGCAGCTCCCGGAGTTGCTTTTCGTCGACCGTCGAGGGGGCGCCGCTCAACAGGTCGGCCGCTTTTTGGGTCTTGGGGAAGGCGATGACTTCGCGGATGTTCTCATTTCCGCAGAACAACATGACCCAGCGATCCAATCCCAGGGCAATTCCCGCGTGCGGCGGGGCGCCGTACCGCAGCGCCTCCAAGAGAAAGCCGAAGCGTCGCTCGGCCTCATCCGGAGCGATACCCAACAGGCTGAAGACCTTCTGCTGTGTTGCCGCATCGTGGATACGGACGCTGCCGCTGGCTGCTTCATAGCCGTTGACGACCAGGTCGTACGACTGCGCCCGCACGCGGCCGGGGTCCGAATCGAGGTAAGCAACGTCCTCTTTCACCGGATAACAAAAAGGATGATGCTCGGCGTCCCAGCGCTTCTCCTCTTCGTTGTAGGTCACTAGCGGAAAATCGAGGATCCACGCCGCCTTCAATTCCTTCGGATCGTAGAGCTTCAGCTCTTTTCCCAATCGGCTGCGAAGCGCGGCCAGGGCGGCCGAAGTGACCGACTTATTCGCGTCGGCGACAAGAAACAGCAGGTCGCCCGGCTCGCCGCCGAACCGTTTGATGATCTCTCGCTGCTCTTGCTCGTTGAAGAACTTGGCGATCGGCGAATCGAGCGCTCCCTCTTTCACGCGGAAGAAGGCCAGCCCTTTCGCACCATATTGGCCGACGAACTGGGTCAACTCGTCGATTGTTTTGCGGCTGTATTTTTCCGCCCCAGCTTTGACGTTGAGGCCACGCACCCTGCCCTGCGGCGTCTCGACGGCCGCTTTGAAGGCATTGAAGCCCGACGCCCGGGCCAGGTCGCTGATATCGACCAATTCCATGCCGTACCGCAGGTCGGGCTTGTCGCTGCCGTAGCGCTCCATCACGTCGTGGTAACTGAATCGCGGCAGCGGCAGCGAGACCTTCTGTCCCGTGACGTTTTCGGCAACGAAGGCAATCAGGCCGTCGATGACGTTCAAAATGTCTTCCCGCTCGACGAAAGCCATTTCGACGTCGATCTGCGTGAATTCCGGCTGTCGATCGGCCCGCAGGTCTTCGTCGCGGAAGCAGCGGGCGATCTGCATGTAACGGTCGTAGCCGGCCACCATCAGGATTTGCTTGTAGATCTGCGGCGATTGCGGCAATGCATAAAAGCAGCCGGCGTGCACGCGGCTGGGAACGAGGTAATCCCGGGCCCCTTCCGGCGTGCTCTTGCCCAGCATGGGCGTTTCGATTTCGAGAAACCCCTGTTTGTCGAAGTATTCTCGCGTCAAGAGCGTGATTTTGTGCCGCAGGATGAGCGCGTGCTGCAAACTCGGGCGGCGGAGGTCGATAAATCGATAACGCAGCCGTAACTCTTCTGCCGGCAACTCGGTCGAGCTGGGCTCGAACGGCGGCGTTTTGCTTTTGTTGAGGATTTCGAGGCTCTGCGCCCGCAGATCGATCGCGCCCGTTTCGAGTTTGGGGTTGATCATGTCCGCGGGACGGTCGACGACGCGGCCCGTGACGCGGATCACATCTTCGCTGCGGAGTCCGCGCGCTGTTTCGTGCATTTCGGCGCCCTCGGCCGGATTGAACACGACTTGCGTCTTGCCATACCGGTCGCGGAGGTCGATAAACACCAACCCGCCGTGGTCGCGATAACCCTCGACCCAACCGCAGAGGGTCGCCGTCTCACCCACGTTTGAGGCACGCAGCTCGCCGCAGGTTTTCGTCCGTAACACTCGAATATCCTTGAAGGCCGCCGGAAGCAAAAGCGTCGTATTATAGGAATCAGGCAAATCGCCAACAATCCGCATCTGCGCCGACACTTAGGCGCGGTCCGAGGTTCAATACGACACAGTTGGCACGTCGACCGGTGTCGATCATAATCCGCGTCAAAACGCGGAAATCCAACATGATCAAATCTGCCTCTCCGACAAACGCTCTCTCGAAAATCGACGACCGTGCCGCCATCAAGCTGGTCACCAAGCTGATGGCCATTCCGGGCCGCAGCGGCGAAGAACGGGCAATCATCACCGCGATCCGCTCGCACCTCAAGCAGATCGGAATTCCCGCGTCGGCAGTGACCGAAGACACGGCCCACAAACGCAGCCCCATCGGCGGCGAGGTCGGCAACCTGATCGTCAAATTGCCCGGAACAATTCGCGGGCCGCGTCGACTTTTGGCGGCCCACGTTGACACGGTTCCGCTATGTGTCGGTTGCCAACCGGTCCGCCGGGGTAATCGAATTGTCTCACGGGATCGCAACACCGCGCTGGGCGCCGACGACCGGGCGGGTGCCAGCGTGCTTTTGCAAACTCTGACGGAGATCCAGCGTCGTCGGCTGCCCCATCCACCGCTGACCTTTTTTTGGCCAATTCAGGAGGAAATCGGTCTGTACGGCGCGCGGTACGTCGATCGGAAGAAGCTTGGCGGACCGAAACTGTGTTTTAATTGGGACGGCGGGCCCGCAGATGCCGCCACCATTGGAGCGACGGGCGGTTTCGACTTGCATATCGACATTGAAGGTGTGGCCAGCCACGCGGGGGCGCACCCCGAACAGGGAATCAGCGCGATCGGCATCGCCGGCGTGGCCATTGCCGACCTGGTGCGCGAGGGCTGGCACGGTCGCGTCGTCAAAGGCCCCGAGACCGGAACCAGCAACATCGGCATTATTTCCGGCGGCGACGCGACAAATGTCGTCACATCGCACCTTTCCTTGCGGGCCGAAGCGCGAAGTCATGACGCGAAATTCCGGCAACAAATCGTCGACGCGTTTCGTGGCGCGTTCGAGAAGGCTGTCGCCAGCGTGAAAAACGATGCCGGGGCGACCGGCAAAGTCACGTTCGACGCCCAGCTCAAATACGAGTCGTTCCGCTTGCCGGAGGATGACCCGGCTGTCCAAGTGGCCTTGCGGGCGATCGCCGGCGTGGGAATCGAACCGAGCCTCCGCACGACGAACGGCGGGCTCGACGCCAACTGGCTCACCGCCAACGGGCTGCCAACGGTCACTCTTGGGTGCGGCCAGCAGGATGTGCATACGACAAAGGAGAGCCTCGACATCGACAGCTATCTCAACGCCTG
>CAYWOV010000651.1:0-3171 GCA_964459965.1 uncultured Planctomycetaceae bacterium
GAGACGCTGAAACGCGGCGTTGCCGCCCGGCTGGGCGGCAGCGGCCGCATGAGAGGTGGAAGATCGCCGGCTTCGCCGGATTCAACAAGCTCGCGAAACCGTGCGAGCGGGACCGGCTTTTTCTTAGGGGATGCAGCCACCGTCTGCTGAGGAATCTTTTGATGGACGTGGATTTCGGGGATTGCGATCGGGCTTGCCTTTCCCTTCAACGCTATTCCAAAGTACGGGTCTCCCTTTGGCAAACCAGTCCGTAAATCGAATCGCTCTGCAAGAAGCTTCATCCACAGGGAACGCGGGCGGCCGTTCGCATCCAGACCAGCGGATAAGATCAGGTGATCGGCCGCTCGCGTCATGGCGACGTAAAGCACGCGCAGCGCTTCGGCTTCGTCCTCACGTTTTTCCACGTATCGATGCATCTGCATGGCCAGGTGGCGGGACTCCTCCGGTCCCGCGGTCGGTTGCGGCAAAAGAGGCCCGAACTCGCGGTGATAGACGGCGTCCGATGAGGGACCACGATTCTCGCGATCCATGTCGGCAATAATGACGAGCGGGAATTCCAGCCCCTTCGCCTGGTGAATCGTCATCAGCCGTACGACGTTGCTGGCTTCGGGATGTGTGGCAGCAAGCGCCTCGACTGTCTCCTCGCTGACGGAATCGCGCAGGCGTTGGGCGAAATCGGACAGGGTGCCGCGTCCCGAACGATCGAAATCGCGGGCCATGTCGATCAGTTTCCGCAGATTGGCGACCTTTCGCGGACCGAGGAATTCATGCAGCAGCGAAGCATCGTAGCCGGTGAGTTCGACGGCCAACTCCAGCAACTGGGCCACCGGGACTCGATCTTTTTTCTGCGCAAGCTCGTCTAATACCCGTGCGGTTTGGCGCACTTGCTCTTGCTGCGATTCGGGCAAATCGGCCGGTGGACTGGCGTAGAGCGATTCCCGCAATGGTTTCCCGAAGCCGGCCAGCGCGACGAGCGAATCGTCTGAAAGACTGAAAAATGGCGAACGCAGCACCCCGACGAGGGCGATCGCATCGTCCGGGTCGTTCAAGAACGCACACAGGTTGACCAGGTCGTACACTTCCTGCTGTGCAAAGAAGGCGCGGCCGCCGACGAGGTAGTAATCGATTCCCTGACGCCGAAAAACGTCCTCGTAAGCGGCGACGTCGCTCAGAGCGCGGAACAGGACGGCGATGTCGCCCGCCTGCACGCGGCGGAGTCGCATTTCGCCCGTCGCGGAATCCTTCTCCGTGATTCGGCGCGTTTCATCATGCAACAATTCCTGAATCCGCCGGCCCATCCACTCCGCCTCTCGCCGTCGGCGGTGCTCGACGCGGTCGGGATCCTCCTCATCGGCCCCTGGCAACGCAAGCAGAAATTCGATGGCAGGCGTCGGGGAAAGCTGTGCGCGACTGGGTTCGAGCCGCTCATACGCCTCTTTGAGCGCCGGGGCGAAGACGGCGTTGACGAAATTCAAAATCGCGGGCTGACTGCGAAAATTGATCTGCAACGGCAGGCGACCGCGCGCCGGAATTCGGGCGCGAATGGCGTCGAAGACCGTCGGATCGGCCCGGCGAAAACGATAGATCGATTGCTTGGCATCGCCCACGACGAACAGCTTGCCCCATTCGAGGCCGTCCCCGACCAGTGCCTCGACGATCTCGGCTTGGACCGGATCCGTGTCTTGGAACTCGTCCACCAAAAGGGCCGCGATCGAAGAGGCCGTCTCGTTACGAACCGCCTCAGAGTCCCGCAAGACGTTGCGAGTTCGCACCAATAGGTCGTCGAAGCTGAGCAGCCCGGCAGCCTGTTTGGCAGCGGACAGGTCGGCGGCCGCCACTTGCACGACATGGACCGCCGCCGCGGTGAGGTCAGCCATCCGCTCGATGGCGGCCGTATCCGGATCGGAAAACTCTTTGATCTTGTCGATTTCCTCGCGCAAATCCTCGAAGGCGGACATCACCGATGCATAGACGTCTTCGCTGGGCCAAGTCGTCTTGTTGCCCGCTCCTTGGACTCGCGCAGCTTCGCGGATTTCATCCAGGGCCGACACGGGCGGCGGATCCGCGGCTGGGGCGAGCGATCGAAGTTTCTCGAGCCGCTCGAGGAGGAGCGCGCGGCGCTGACACATCACCGGATTCGAACACTTGTGCCTGTGAAGAAGGGACAGAACCTCTGACACTGCGGTTGATGTCCCGAAATGGCGCACGACTGACGGAAGGAACACGTCGTCTCGATGGGCAATCCATGCGGCCGCAAACTGCTGCGCGTCGCGGTCGATAAAACGATCGGCGTCGAGCATCGCATGGCCGACAAGAAGTTGCCCGAGGATGTGGCGCGTTTTCGCAAGCCCGTAATGGACGACGAGCTTGATGCAATCCTCGTCTTCAGCTTCGAGCAGCCGCTTCACCGTGCGGGCAATCGACGTTCGCACCAGCGTTTCACCCATTTCGGCTTCGAGCAGCCGAAACTGCGGATCGACGCCTGCCGCAACGGCATGGCGGCGGAGGAAAGCCGCACAAAACGCGTGGATCGTGCTAATCCGGGCTCCGTCGATGGAACGAAGAATCGAGAGCCAATAAGGCACCTCGCTTTCGGCACAATTCTCGAGCCGCTGGAAGCAAGCCGAGCGGATGCGATCGCGCATTTCTCGGGCCGCCCGGTCGGTGAAGGTGATCGCCACGAGTTGCGAAAGCGGTTCCGAACGTGTCGTGCCGCCATCGACAGACGGATTCAAATGGCTCAAGAACCGTTCGGTGAGGACAAACGTTTTTCCGCAACCGGCGCCTGCGGACAGTCCGATCGAAACATCGCGCGTGGCAATGGCGGCGTCTTGCTGGGGAGTGTAAGTCGGTCGAACGCTCATGGCAGCGCGATGTCCCAGAGCTTGTGGCGTTCGCGTTCGATGGAGCGAATCTGACCGACGCGGCAGATCGTGCCGTACGGACAATAGCCCGTGCAATTTTGATCGGTGTTGTGAACCGGGAACTCACCCCCACGCATGCGGGCCGCCAT
Organism: uncultured Planctomycetaceae bacterium; assembly: GCA_964459965.1. Classification (GTDB taxonomy): domain Bacteria; phylum Planctomycetota; class Planctomycetia; order Planctomycetales; family Planctomycetaceae; genus DASPSM01. The sequence continues at coordinate 3,014 of CAYWOV010000651.1, forward strand.
CCGCGGGAGCAAATCGTGCAGTGACTGCTCAATTTCGCTTAAGACGCCCTCATCGATCGACTCCCAGTGTTTCGCCTGCTTTCCCTTCAGGGCTCGCACGCAGCCGTCTCGCGTCAAATTCCAGTAGAGCATCTGGAACAAACCGGGATCTGGTCCGA
>CAYWOV010000652.1:0-1357 GCA_964459965.1 uncultured Planctomycetaceae bacterium
TTTCGCAAAAACGGCGGAGTTTTCAGCCATCAAATTGGGCCGGACGGACGAGGGGACTCGCGAATTACCTGCACGAGTCCATTATAACCGGCCGGCTTCGGGGTGAAACAAGCCGGTTTCCGGCGACATGCGATCGAGCATTGAAATGAATTCTCGTTCATCAGCGTGCGAGTTTCTTGTAAGTCAGTTCGGGACGTTGAACTGAACCGAGTCTCGATTTAGTTTGCAGGCGTTCCGTTTCCGGCCGTAGCCGAAGACTCGCGCCCGTGGCTGATTTCCGGTTAGAATCGGGACCTTGTTCATCTCGTGGAGAATCAGACCGTGGATTTGCTGACAACGCTGGCCGGATCGTTGATGGAGGGCTTCCTGCCTGCCGGCTGGGACCTGAGAAAGATCGACGCGTGCGTCGATCCCAATCCGGCGGCGCTCACCCGGCGACAGTCCTGGTGGCATTCGCAATTCGAGCCGGTTATGTGCCAATCGCTGGCCGACTTTGAGACTTTTCTGGGACACGAGATCGCCAAGACGATCAAGCAAAGCCGCGACGCCGGCGAGGAATTGATTTTGATCCTTCCCGTCGGCCCGATGGGCATGTATCGCTGGGTGATCTACTTCTTAAGCGAGTGGGGCGTGGCCTGCGATCACGTCCACGGATTCAATATGGACGAATGGAGCGACGCTAACGGCAGCTCGCTGCCGGCGAGCGACCCCGGATCGTTCGAGCGGGCCATGGAGGGGGCCTTTTACGGACCGTTGGGCAAGCTTACCGTGCCGCCCGAGCAGCGGGCATTTGCCACCCGCGACGTCTTGCCGCATTATGCAGAGCGGATCAAAGAGCTGCGGTCGAAAGGGGCCAAACTGGCGGTGATCTTTGGGATTGGCCGTGTGTGCCACATCGCGTTTTGGGAGCCGCATTTCGCCGCCGAGTTTGCCGGCGAGGCGGAATGGAAACGGCAAACGCACCGCTTGGGGGCCAAGCTGCATCCGCTTACGATCGAGCAAAACGCGATCACGAGCTTTAAGAGCCGTACGACGTTGGTCCCGGCCTTCGCCAATACGATTGGCCCGGCGATTTTTCTCGGGGCCGATAAGATCATCGGCGGCTGCGACGGATCGCTTGGTCGTGGCATGATGTGGCAGGGCTTGAGCGTGTGGATGACACTCCGCCACGAACCGACGCCGTGGATTCCCTCCACCTACATGCCGACGCAGCCGGGCCGCCTTTTCATCCTCCAGGAACTGGCCGGACCGCTGGTGCCCGAGTGCAATTAAAATGCGTGGCGATGGTGACGCCTTCCTGGCCACCGGGAGCGGCGCCCAACGGCATCGTTACCTACACGTCGCAAATGGTCCCCGC
>CAYWOV010000652.1:1457-3170 GCA_964459965.1 uncultured Planctomycetaceae bacterium
CGGATCATCAAACTGAATCGCGTGCCGGTCGTGACGCGGTTGCACGGTCCGTGGTTTCTCAACGGCGAAGTCCTGGGCGAAAAAAAGGACGACTCTTTTCGCCGGCGCGTCGAGAAGGAGCGACAGGCAATCGCCGCGTCGGCCGGAGTCACCGCACCCTCTCAGGACGTGCTCGATCGCACACGGGAGTATTACGGACTCCCGCTGAAGGACGCCGTCGCGATTCCCTGCCCGATCGAGCCGCGGCCCGACGATCCGCCCTGGAAGCTGGCTGACTGCGATCGCAACCGGATCGTCTTCGTGGGCCGCTTCGATTTGCACAAAGGCGGCGACGTGATGATCGACGCCTTCGTCCGCCTCGCCACCGTGCGGCCGACACTCTGCCTCGATTTCGTCGGCCCGGATCGCGGGATACCGGATGCGTCCGGTGGAACCATTCGCATTGCGGACTATATTGAACGTCAGGTCCGCGATCCGGCCATTGCCCGCCGCATTGTGATCCACGGCCAAAAGCAGGGTCCGGAGATCGACACTTTCCGCCGACGGGCAGTCGTCACGGTTGTTCCCTCCCGATACGAGACATTCGGCTACACGGCCGTCGAGGCGCTGCGGCTTGGTTGTCCGCTGGTCGCTGCTGAATGGGGAGGCCTGGGAGAGATCGTGCGGGACGGCGAGACGGGCCTGCTTTGCCGGCCTGGGGATCCGCAGTCGCTCGCCGGGCAAATCGACCGTTTGCTCGCGTCGCCCGAAATGGGTGCCCGACTTGGCGAAGCGGGTCGACGCGATGTTGTCCAGCGTTACAACCCGATCTCGATTGCGGAGAATACGCTGGATTTATACGCTTCGGTGGTCGAGCGCTGGTCGTCGAAGTCGCGCGCTCGAGGGGGTCCGTCGAGACCGACTGCATGACGATTCTGGTACCAATCACGCTGTTTGGCTGGGTCCCCTGCGTGATGCTCATTTTCTTGTGGTTGCCGCCGCGCCGCGCGGTGATCACCGCTTTCATGGTCGGTTGGCTGTTCCTGCCCGCCGCGACGTTCCAACTTCCCGGCATCCCCGACTACTCGAAGATGGCGGCGACCTGTGCGGGAATCCTGCTGGCGGCCCTGATTTTTGACACCGACACACTGCTCTCCTTCCGTCCGAAGTGGTTCGACCTGCCGATGATCGTGTTGTGCCTGTGCCCGTTCGGCACCAACGCTGCGGAAAACATCGACACGTGGGACTCGTTTTCCTGGTCGGTGAACCTGACGATCACCTGGGGCATGCCCTATTTCATCGGTCGCGTCTATTTCAAAGATGCCGAATCGATTCGCGAGCTGGCGATTGGGTTCTTCATCAGCGGGCTCGTCTATATTCCGATCTGCCTTTTCGAGATCCGCATGAGCCCGCAGCTGGGGAATTGGCTCTACGGTTTCGACGCCGGTTATTCAGGCCAGAGGTTGGGTGGCTGGCGGCCCACGGGACTGATGGCCAATGGACTGATGCTGGGAATGTGGATGACGGCGGCTTCGTTTTGCGGAGTCTGGCTGTGGTACACGGGCAGTCTCAAGCGGCTCGGCCGCTACAAGGCCAGCACGCTCGTCATCGCGCTCGTGGTCACTACCATCCTCTGCAAGTCGACGGGCGCGCTGCTCCTGCTGGTTGCCGGCCTGGGCCTGCTCTGGACAATCCGCTACACGCGCGTAGCTTTTCCGTTTCTTCTTCTTTTGG
>CAYWOV010000653.1:0-3169 GCA_964459965.1 uncultured Planctomycetaceae bacterium
GCCAATTCCGCCGCGCCTCGATTGGGGCAGACGGAAAGCGTTTCGCGTGGATCGTCCGAACACTTGCCTTGTCTTGGACGCGCCAGCCGGATGATGGAAACTCTTCCCAGCAGGCCGCCGACTCGGACAGGGCCGCCCTGCAGCTCGATGTGGAACCTGCTTGGATGGAAGGACGGCTGCCGTTCAAAGCATTCACTGCAAACGACCCATTTTCACAAACCTCCCAGGGGATCCTAGGCGGATCTTAGGCATCGCCGCTCGGTCAAGACGGCATTCTCCTGACTGCTCGGACTCGGTTGCGTTCCTGGGGTCGGCAAGGAGCCTAGGACGCGATTTCTGAGAGTTCGGAAAGAAGGTCCTCATGGTGTGCCGGTCCAGAGTCAACGCATTTTATCCAATTTAACAGCATGGCTGGCCAAAATGGCTCGAACAGCTTCCCCCCACGGGACAGGTCCGAATTGCAGGTCCCTTTTGGGCCGCCGGCATCCACCGATCGAATTCGACGCGGATTTTGGCGGCCTGTTTTGCGTCGGGGTGCCCCGGATGACTGTTTGGTCGTCCATTCGGCAAAGAACTGTTTGAGTCATACTACGTCCTTTGTCACAGCGTTTGAACCTCTGGTGCGGCCGCCGGTCAGGTCCCTATCGAGGCCTTGTTTTTGGAATCGTCAGTTCGGGAGCCTGCTCTGCCTTGGATTTGCCAGGCGGCCAGGCGCGTAATCGACGCAAGCGATCACGTTCGTCAGAGTCTGCCCAGACGACCCACTGGGAACATCGGCCTCGGAGAGCTCTCCATCCAGTCACCCAACCCCGGTGAAGCCAGCCGTACAGCGTCTCTCCGGGGATCCCCATGGCGCGGCCCAGATCTCTCAAGAACCATTCATCAGGTCCGAGGGCTTTGGACGGTGCTGCTGTTTTCCGGTCATTCGGCGTCGTTCGAATCGATCGCGAGAGGATTTGACGCACCATGACCGCGTTGTATTGCTTGGCTCGTCGCGGTGGACGGAATCGTTCTTGGTTCAATTGCTGAGCGATGTCCCGACTTTTCCAACCCGCCTGACGTAATTCGAGGATCTTCCTCTTGAGGCGATCGAAGTCGCGTAATTGCTCATACCTCCGGACCGGACGCACGACCTGGTGCTGGCTTGAGAAGCCTCCTGCCCACTGAATCGTTACGTCGACAATCTCGGTGTTTTCCTGCACCTCGACGACAATTCGATCGATCAGATGCCGCAGGATCACTTGGCGTTCAGGAGGAGTGACCGCTGGTGAATTCCACAGTTCCGGGATCTGCTTTGCCAGCGATTCGATCAATTTCCGATCCGTTTCCGTGAGCGAAGTTGGTTGGGAGCGCTGGAATCTCTCAAAGTCCTCTTCGATACGACGGTGTTCCAGTAACGCCTGTTCCCAGTTTCGTTCCAATTCCCGCGCGACGAGACGGTTCTCCGGTTCGACGGCATGATACTGGCGTGCTGCTCGCTCGACTTCGTAACGAGCTCGTTCGCGACGTTGCATCCAATGCTGGGCGAGGCGCGCACGCTCTCGCTCGATGTCGTCAGCCGCGGCGAGGCTCAGTTCCAAAGATGCGGGTTCCAAGACCCGCAGCGCTTGGTGACTCACCAGATCATCGAGAACTTGGCCGGCAACCTTCTGGCAAGGATCCTGTCCGTAGTGTTCCCACTGCCGGCGACACAGATAATACAACTTCTTGCCAGCATATTTTACGACCATCCGGGCTCCACATTTGCCGCACACCAGCAAACCTCCGAGCAGCGAGGGGCCTTCACGAGGAGCTCCCAGACTCTCGGAACGAGCCCGATTCTCGGCCAGTTTTCGCTGATTGGATTCGAACTGCTCCCATGTGATGTAGGCTGGATGCCTGTCTTTGAGGAGAACGGCCCACTCCTCGGGTGGGCGATTGCTCCGGCCCGTCGCAGGGCGTCCCGGAACCTTACGGCGAGGATCGGTCTTGCGGCGACCATAGACATAGGCGCCGGCATACAGCGGATGGTGCAGAACATCTCGGATCGTGGTCTGATTGGGACGACGCCATTCGACGGACCCCCGGTTCAGCCCCTTGTGAGGCCGGATTCCGAAGCGGATGTTGTGCTTGGCCATGTATCGCAGCACGCCATGGACGCTGCCGAGTTCGTCGAACTTCTCGAACACCAAGCGCACGACCGCTTGCACCTGTTCATCCGGATCGAGAGCGACCTCACCCGTCGGCAAACGCACATAACCGAGTGGCAGGAGAGTGAACAATTCTCCGCGTCGAGCCTTGTTCATCAGTCCGGCATGAAGCCGACCACGCATCACGTGCAGTTCGGCTTCGCTCATGATGCCCGTCAACCCCAAGAGCAGCCGGTCGTGGTATGCCGCGGGATCATAGATCCCGTCCTGATCGGAGAGCATTGTGCCGAAGAGGCCACAGACTTCCAGGAGTTGGTACCAGTCCTTGCAAGATCGAGCCAGCCGGCTCATTTCTCGTCCCAGAATAATTCCAACGTGATTCATCGCCACTTCGGCCATAATCCGCTGGAAGCCGAGCCGACCGTCAGCGTGTTGACCAGAAAGTCCCTGGTCGTCGTCGATGACAAGAACCCGTTCGCGCGGCCAGCCGAGCCGCACTGCCTGGTCGACCAAGCCGTATTGCAGAGCAGTCGATTCTCGGTGCCGGGACACTTGCTGCGGGTCGGACTGACGAACGTAGACGATGGCCATTCTCTCGATGTGCCGAGACTCGATTTTCTGACGTCCATGGCAGATCGCGTCGTCGTTCTCGAGCGATCGCCGCTCAACAACAGGATTCAGAAGGGAAGCCGGCGTTCCCGAAGCGTCAACGACGGTCATCGGCCACCTCCTTCGTCGGAGGCAACGCTGCCAGTCGTCGTACCAGGACTTGGCTGAGCGCTTGCAGCGCTTTCTGCCGTCGAGTTGGTGGCAATTCGCGCCAGAGCTGACTCAGGCGAACGCCCGGATTTGTCCGCGATCGGGATGGGGGGGGACTCGGTCATCCTTGGCGTTAGACATGGCTCTCCTCCGGAGGGCTGAAGATATTGCTGGCACCAGCGTGCCAGGCACAACAGTCGGTCAGCACATACTATAGGTCGAATCGCGCGACCCTGAAAGGATGTGCCTTTGGCCTTAGTGTGAGTGGCGCGGTGAACGCG
>CAYWOV010000654.1:0-3166 GCA_964459965.1 uncultured Planctomycetaceae bacterium
CCGCGTTAAGCCCTGTGCGAGCCGTGGTCACAACAGGCTTAATCGGACCAGTCCAACGCCGCATAACCGTGGTCATTGAGCGCGACAAAACCGGGTCGTTCATCGTTTCGTAAGACGAGCAGCCGTCCTGCCAGCGATTCGTCGCATACCAAGCGCACGACGGCATCGGCCACCTGATCAAGAGTGATCAGCGTCTTTGGTACGCCACGAGCGGCCCGCTCGGCCGGCGTGACGGTTGCGACGTAGGATGCAACCTCTTCGCTGGCGATCCACGCAGGAACAAGGCAATTAACGCGGATGTTTTCCTTGTCGCCGAGCCACCCAAGCGTCGTCGTCAGGCGCATCACGCCCGCCTTTGCAATGTCGTAGCCGGGCCACGGCGAATGCTTGTAACCGTGTCCCAAGGCAGAGGTCGAGCCGAAATTGACGATCGCTCCGCCGCCACGGTGACGCAGGGCCTCGATCGCCAACAACGTGCCGCGCATCGCACCGACGAGCGTTGTGTCGATCGTCTGTAGCCAATGGTCAAGCGGCCCGCCGCCGAAGTGGGGGCCCGCGTTGTTGATCATCACATCGACGCCGCCGAACTCCTTCTGAGCCGCATCAAAGAGGCCTTCCAGCTCGCCCTCACGCGCAATGTCACAATGCACGGAGACAGCTTGTCCACCGTCCGCAGCAATTTGCCGCTCCGTTTCCCGGGCTCCCGCGTCGTCAATGTCGGAGACGACAACTCGGCAGCCCTCCCGTGACAGCCGCCTGGCAGCCGCCCGTCCGCAGCCGCCCCCGCCTGCTCCGGTGACGATGGCGACTTTATCTTGCAGATTCATCGGCTGCCTCGCCCACGTCCGCTCTCAATCCCATGCCAGCGGGATTTTCCAAGCGCGCTTTAAATCGGCCAACGAGGAATCGATCAGTGGATCGCGGCCGGCGTCGCCTGCTTGAAATCGCCCGTCGTCCGTCACGCGTCCCACCAGAACGGCCGGCAGATTGTTGAACAGCGACTCGAAGTCGGCACGGTGCGTTGGCGGAACTTCGATCAAGAGCCGCGTATTGCTTTCCGAAAAAAGGAGCATGGCCGCGTCTCCAATGCCGGTGGCCGCACGCAGCGGTGAGAGGTCCAATTGCATTCCCAGGTCGCCCGCGAATGCCATCTCGGCCGCGGCGACTGCCAGGCCCCCCTCGCTCAAGTCGTGACAGCTGCGCACGAGATGTTGCCCGATCGCGCGATGAACGGCCCGGAAGATGTTCGGCGCGGACGCCAAATCGACCTGGGGAGCGTCTCCCCCTTCAAGACGGTTGACCAGCGCGAAATGGCTGCCACCGAGTTCGGCCCGGGTTTGACCGACGAGATAGATCAGATTTCCCGAATCTTTCGCATCCATCGTGACGGCATCGCTCACATCTTCGATCTGACCCAAGGCAGTGATGAGGAGCGACGGCGGAATCGAAACGGTCGTCCGTCGTCCCGACGCGCCCTCGTACGAGAACTCATTGTTGAGGCTATCCTTGCCGCTGACGAACGGCGTTGACCAAGCCACGGCCACGTCATGACAGGCCAGCGCGGCTCGCACGAGGCTGCCCAGCACTTGCGGCCTTTCAGTATTGCCCCAGCAGAAATTGTCGAGGATCGCGATGCGATCGGGATCCGCTCCGACCGCCACGCAATTTCGGACCGCTTCGTCGATGGCGGAGGCCGCCATCCAATACGGGTCAAAGTCCGCGTAGCGCGGATTCATGCCACAGGCGACAACAATACCCCGCGACGACCGCAAATCGGGCCGTACGACCGCCGCATCCGAGGGGCCGTCGCTGTGCGCCCCAACGAGCGGCTTGACCACGCTGCCCGACTGCACTTCGTGATCGTATTGCCGGATCACCCACTCTTTGCTGCAGACATTGAGCGAGCCCAGAATCTTCAAGAGATCAGTGTCGTACCGTTTTTTCGGTTCGAGTTGGAGCGGCCGCCGCGGCATGGGCGAGAAGCTCGCTTCGCGGATCACCGGGGGCCGGCCGTTGTGAAGAAAGTTCATCGAGAGATCGGCGACCTGCTCTTCGTGGTATTTCAGCACGAGGCGCCCCGTCCCGGTGAAGCGGCCGATCGCGGTCGCGTCAACCCCCTCCGCCCGGCACAGTCCGGCAAAAGCATCCCAGTTGTTGGGAGGGACGGCCACGACCATCCGCTCTTGGGCTTCCGAGATCCAGATTTCAGTGTACGAAAGCCCTGAATATTTGAGCGGGGCGCGATCGAGCCAGACTTCGGCTCCGGTCTCTTCGCCCATTTCGCCGATGGCGCTGGAGAAGCCACCCGCGCCACAATCGGTGACGGCGGAATAGAGTCCGCGGTCCCGCGCGGCCAGCAGCACGTCGGCGAGCATTTTTTCGGTGATGGCGTTGCCGATCTGCACCGCTCCACCGGAGACGGTTTCGCTTTCGTGTGTGAGTTCGGCCGACGAGAATGTCGCGCCGTGAATGCCGTCGCGTCCCGTTCGCCCGCCGACCGCGACGACGAAATCGCCGGGCCGCATCCGCTTTTCGGTCTTGTCGGCCGGGATCATCGCCACGTTGCCGCAAAAGACGAGCGGATTCCCCAGATAACGGGGGTCGAAAAAGATCGCTCCGTTGACCGTCGGGATTCCCATGCGGTTTCCGTAATCCCGGACGCCGGCAACGACTCCTTTGGCCACGGTGCGTGGGTGGAGCACGCCCGGCGGAAGCGATTCGTAGGGCGTATCCGGCGGAGCGAAGCAAAACACGTCGGTATTGCAGACGGGCCGGGCTCCCAGGCCGTTCCCCAACGGATCGCGAATCACGCCTCCCAAGCCCGTGTTGGCACCGCCGTAGGGCTCAATGGCCGACGGATGGTTGTGCGTTTCGACCTTAATGCAGACGCATTGCGTCTCGTCGAACTTCACGATGCCGGCGTTATCCTTGAAGACACTGACGCACCAGTCGTCATTGCCGAGTCGCTCGCGAATTGTGCGCGTCGCCGCAAAGATCGTCTCCTTGAGCATATTGCCGAACTGGATGTCGCGAGACTCATCATGATAATGAATCCGCCCGCCGAGCGTTTTGTGCGAACAGTGCTCGCTCCAGGTCTGTGCGATCGTTTCCAATTCGACGTCACTTGGATCTCGCTTCTGCTCGACGAAATGCTGCCGGATCGTTT
>CAYWOV010000655.1:0-3156 GCA_964459965.1 uncultured Planctomycetaceae bacterium
CGCTGGGTACGACGCCGCGAAAATCGAGCAGATGCCCGTTGGCCAGGTGATCGCTGTCGACGAGGCCTACCTTTCCCGCTACATCGCCGACGAAATGCGGAAATGGACTTTGGTCCCTTACGCACAAGGCGCGCGGCGGATGGAGGAGGCGAATCGAGAACTCGTCCGCAACCATTACCTCCGGCCGGGACTGAACTCGCGTGAAGTCCTGCCAATTATCTCCCTCCTGCTCCCGGCAACTGCCGCAGCGATGGAGGCGCCGAATCGGCGGGACGTTGCCATGGCGGCGGACCGCGTGATCGAGGCGATCCGCATGTACGCGGCCCAAAACGGCGGCAAATTGCCGCAATCGCTTTCCGAAATCACCGTCGTCCCTGTGCCGGTGCACCCGCGGTTCGGCACGCCCTTCGCGTACAAGGTCGAAGGAGGCACAGCGACCTTGGAGGTCCGCCGGGTGACGGAGCCGCCGGAACCCGCGCGAGAGGGAGACTATGTCTTTGAAATCACCGTTGCGCACGACCGGCACTAACGGCAGGCACACCCCCGTCAGCCGATTTGGTGGCCAACTGCGCACCAAACGATCAATCCAAAAATCGGAGAGCGAAATGAAACCGAGTCAACGCGTCGAAATACTCCGGCGCGGCAGCCACTTGAATCTCCTGGTTCCACTTTTCGTCATCGGCATCTGGCTGTGCGTCCCACACGCTGCGCTTGCCCAGGCGAACGAATCCGCAGTTCCCGCCGCCGTCGCATCGACGCTCGATGAGCAGACTTTCGGCGTCGTTGGGATTGACACGGCCCGCGTCGATCTGGACAGCCTGGTCCAACAGATCTCCGCGATCCCGATTTTGACCGAGCGACAGCGCGCCGACCTCGCGCTGCACAAGAAAAATCTGGGGGTCTGGCTCGAGCATTTTCGCAGGGCGGGAGGGCGCGAGATCTGGATCGTCCTGACCCTCGCCGACAGTCTGTTGGAGAATCCGTTGGTGGTCGTCCCGTTGCCCGACGGCGCCAACCGGCAGACGCTCGAAGGTCTGTTCGTCAGTGGCAAGTCCGAAACGGCTGAAGCAATGGACCGTCCGTTTAACATGGACGGCTCAATCGAGCGCGACGGGGCGTTCGTTTTTGGTTCTAAAACGGCGCTCAAGCGTCTGCGCGATTTTCATGGGCCAACTCGCGTCCTTCCGAAATCCGCGCTGGAAGCCGTCGCCGGGGCCGAAATCCGCGGATTCGTGCTCCCAACCGACGATCAGCGCCGCGTGCTCCGCGAGTTCCTCCGCGATCCGCAGGCCGAGCGGGCAATCGTCGAGCGGATGCCCCAGGGAACCGTTCCGGCCGAGTTCGTGCGCAATCCGGGCGAGATCGCCCGGCTCGCTTTAGGCGAGGGCTTGCAATGGGTCGCTGTCGGTATCACGACGCGGGAAAACCTGGCTCTGAAGCTCGTCATCGGAGCCAAGGATGCCGTCTCGGCCAAGGCGCTCGACCTCTGGCTCGCCGGCGCCTGGCAATACGCCAGGCAGCACGTCGCCGCCCAGAAAGGCCCGGACTCTGCGATGATTGCCGGCCTCGTTGATCAGTTCTCGCGCCTCCTGGCGCCGAAGGTCCGTGGAGACCAGCTCTCGATCGACGTCGACATGAAGCAGCTCATGGCGTCGGCCGCCGGCGCGTTCCTGGGTCAGGCCGCATTTGGCGCGGCAAAGCGGGCCGAAAACACGGTCGTGAGGAATCGTCTGAAGCGGCTGGCTCTCGCCATGCACAATTATCACAACGTCTATAAGCAATTCCCGCCTGCAGCGATTCGGGACGCAAACGGTCGGCCCCTGTTGAGCTGGCGCGTCGCCCTGCTCCCCTTCATCGAGGAGAATACGCTCTACCAGCAATTTCATCTCGACGAGCCGTGGGACAGCCCGCACAACAAGCCGCTGATTGCGAAGTTGCCCGAGGTTTTGAGCCCGCGCAGCGCCACACTCCGCGCGGAAGGAAAGACGACATCGCTCGTGCCGGTCGGCAAACAGACGATCTTCGGGCCGCCGGAAGGAGTTGCGATCCGCGAGATCACCGACGGCACGTCAAATACGATCTTGATCGTCGATGTGGACGAGGCTCACGCGGTCGTCTGGACCAAGCCCGACGACCTCAACGTTGACGGCGTCGATGCCAAACAAGCCGTCTTCGGCACGCGAAAAGACGGAGTCTTTTGCGCCTTCGCCGACGGGCACGTGCAGCGTCTGGACCCGAAAATCACGGCCGACCTGGTGCACGCCCTGCTGACGCGAAACGGCGGCGAAGCGATTCCCTCGCCCTAAACATCGCCGTGTTGTACTGCTCGCACGGTAAGTGGTTGACACGCGCGTCGTCGACCGCTTGAGCATCGGCGAGCGATTCTGCGTCTCGGTTATGTCGACCGGGGGCCGCCGGAATAGACTCCGCGATCAAAGTCGTTGCGTCTCTGCTCATCGCGGCTCATGCATCGCGTCCGTACTTGTCTTCCTTTTCGTTTCCTTCTTCCCCTTCACCTCGTTCAGATTATCGTATTTTTCGCCAGACGCTCGACCTGATTGCCGTTGCCCTTCGACTGGTCGACCGCCGAGGCGAGGGCCATTTTTGCCGAATTCCTTCCGGTGCGGATGCAATCCGAGATGCCAATTTCGGAGTAGGCGTTTCCTGCGAGAGACAAGCCGGGCAATTCCTGAAGCCGTTCCTCAATGGCGCGTATGCGTCCGGTATGGCCGACCGAATACTGGGCCATCGAAGCTGGCCAGCGATGCACGCGGACGAACAGCGGCTCTGCGGCGAAGCTCAGTATCTCTCTCAGCTCGCGCCGCACCACGCCGAAGACCTCCTCGTCGCTTAACGCGAGTGCTTCGGGATCACGCGTACCCCCCAGGAAGCAGCGAAGCATCGCTTTGCCTTCGGGAGCGCGATGGTTGAACTTGGCGTGAACAAACGTGCAAGCGAGCATCCGGCGTTTTTCTTTGCGTGGAACCAGAAATCCGAAACCCGCGGGCAGCGTGGCCCTGGCGCTTTCGTCAAAGCCCAAAGAGACGGTCATGGAAGAGCTGTAGGGAATGCCCTCAAGCAATTCGCTGAGGCGGTGGTCGATTGGAGAAAGCAGAGCGCCTGCCGCGTAGGCCGGCACCGCGAGTATCACCGCAT
>CAYWOV010000656.1:0-3151 GCA_964459965.1 uncultured Planctomycetaceae bacterium
CGACGGTCTCTCCCGATAGTATCGCTTTGGCGCGTTTTTTCCACCATCGCTCCGATCGGTGCACCAGTCGATGCCCGGCTTCGAACCCGAAGACTTGCTGCCGCACCAACCGCTGACCCGCAGCCTGACTCTCTCGCAGTCAATTTCGCTCAACGTCGCCAACATGGTCGGGATCGGCCCTTTCATCACGATCCCCATGTTCATTGCGGCCATGGGCGGTCCGCATGCGGCTGTCGCCTGGATCGTGGCCGCCGTCATCGTCATGTGCGACGGCCTCGTGTGGAGCGAGCTGGGGGCCGCGCTTCCCGGCAGCGGCGGGTCTTACCATTACTTGAAGGAGATTTACGGCGGGCTCTTCCCCCGTTGGGGCCAAATTATGCCCTTTCTCTTCATCTGGCAGTTCTTGATCAGCGGCACGCTCGAAATGGCGTCCGGCTACGCGGGAACCATGCCTTATGTGGGTTACATTTTTCCGAACCTCGAATCTTCGCTCGCCGCATGGGGCATTCCGGGCGGGCCAAATACGATTGCCGCCGCCGCGTGTCTCGTCGTGACTCTGCTTTTGTGCAGAAATATCAAGACGCTTGGCTGGATGAGTATCGCGCTCTGCGTGGGAACCTTCGCCGCTCTGTTTGCCGTGATCTTCGCCGGCCTGACACACTTCAATCGCGAGCTCTACACATTCCCCAAGGATCAATTCCGTTGGGATAACGCTGGTCCGCTGGCGAAAGGCCTGGGGGCGGCGATGACGTTCGCTGTTTACGACTACCTCGGTTACTACAACATCTGCCATTTGGGTGACGAGGTGCGCGATCCGGCCCGGACGATCCCGCGCGCCGTGAACCGCTCGATCTGGATCGTCGCCATCCTCTATTTGACCATGAACCTGTCCATCCTCGGCGTGATTCCCTGGCAAGAGGCCATGCACTCCAAGAATATCGCCGCCGACGTCATGGAACGCGTCTATGGACGCCCGATCGCAGTCGCTTTCACATGGCTCGTTATCTGGGCCGTCGTCGCCTGCATGTTTTCGATCACCCTGGGATATTCCCGCATTCCCTACGCCGCGGCCCGGCAGGGGGATTTCTTTTCGCCCTTTGCGTGGCTGCACCCTCGCGGACGTTTTCCGATCGTGTCGCTCCTCACATTGGGCAGTTTGACGGCTGTTTGTTGCTATTTTCCACTTCAAGACGTGATCGATGCGGCGGTGGCCGTGCGGATTCTCATCATGTTCATCGGTCAAACGATCGGTTTGCATCTCCTGCGGAAGCTGCGTCCGGACTTTCCGCTCCCTTTTCGCATGCGGCTCTATCCGCTGCCGAGCCTGATCGCACTTGTCGGCTGGACTTTTTTGCTAGCCACGTCCAATTGGCAGGTGCTGGCAACCGCGCTCGGAGTAACAGCGTCCGGTGTGCCGGTCTTTTTTGTCTGGAAATGGTTCAAGTCGAGAGAAAGTGCTTAACAGTTTCGCTGCTCGCACAACCGTGATGGATCGAGGATTCGCGGATCGATACGATCCTTGAAGCCGGTTCTCCACCCGCCCAACTTGAAAGAGGATCGAACGATGCCAGGCCCAGGAATGGAACTGATCGGCGAGGAAGAGATCCAGGAAGTGCTCAAAGTTCTGCGCGCCGGATACCTCTTCCGCTACGGCGTTGCGACGGGGCCCGAAGCCGACCCGCGCTTTCTGGGCAAGGTTTTGGAAGTCGAGCAGGAGGTCGCAAGATATTGCGGGCGGAAGTACGCCGTCGCCGTCAATTCGGGAACGTCGGCCCTCCTCACGGCCATGGCCGGGCTCGGTATCGGTCCGGGAGATGAAGTGATCGTCCCCGGCTACACGTTTATTGCCAGTATGTCGTCGGTGATATATTCGCGTGCGGTTCCCGTGCTGGCGGAAGTCGACCGCACGTTCAACCTCGATCCCGGGGACGTCAAATCCAGGATCACGCCTCGCACCAAAGCCGTCATGGCCGTGCACATGATGGGAAACCCGGCGCGCCTCGATGAGCTTAAGGCAATCGCCGACGCGCACGGCTTGTTCCTCATCGAGGATTGCGCCCAAGCCTTCGGTGCGACGTATCATGGCCGGCCCGTGGGGGCGATCGGCACGATCGGCACCTTCAGCTTCAACGTCTACAAAACGATCACCTCCGGCGACGGCGGCATGATCGTCACCGATGACGAGGAGACCTTCAAGCGTTGCTTTGCCTTTCACGATCAGGGGCATACGCCGCTGCGGAGCGGTGCCGAGATCGGGCAGCGTCCATTTATCGGCCTCGACTTTCGCTTCACCGAACTGCAGGCGGCCGTCCTGCTGGCACAATTGCGAAAATTGCCCCAGATCGTCGAACGGCTGCGGACCAACAAGCGTCGCTACAAGGAGATTATCGCCGAGCTGCCCGGCCTCGAGTTCCGCGAGCTGCCCGACCCGGCAGGCGACTGTGCGACCATGCTGACCGTCATTCTGCCCAGCGAAGAAATCGCGCGCGCCATCGCCAAAGAATTGGGAACCAAGGTCACCGCCGACGCCGGTTGGCACGTTTACAGCAACATGGAACAAATCCTCGAACAGCGAACCGTCACCCCTGAGAAATGCCCGTTCACCTGTTCCCCCTATACCGAAAAGGGCGGAAACATGCGGTATTGGAAGGGCATGCTGCCTCGCACGGACGCCCTGTTGGCCCGCTCATTGAATATCAGCATCGGCGTCTCCGATCCGAGCCTGAGTTCGGGCTTCGGAGTGACAATCAACGACGGCCTCGATGTCGTCGAACAACGGGCGCGGCGATTCTGCGACGTCGCCAGCCGGTACCTGAAGGCGCCGCAAATCGCCACCGCAAGTCGAACATAGCGAGCGGGGGTCGCAAGCGGTAGAATAGGGCCTTCGTCTACCGGCGGGCGCGCTTTCCCGGCCGCGGGAGCTTCACTCGATGAAAACCGTTAGCTGCGCGGTTTGCGGATTGCTTCTGCTCGCTTCCGGCGTCCGCGCCGATGCGACGTTGCCAGAATTGGCGCCGTTCGTGATGTCTCTGTCTCCGCTCGGGGCTCGCCAGGGTGAGACGCTCGACGTCCAGTTTCTCGGACGCAATCTCGAGGGAACGAGCGAGATCACGTTCGCGCGCCTGGATATCAAGGCGAAGGTGGTCGTCGC
>CAYWOV010000657.1:0-3150 GCA_964459965.1 uncultured Planctomycetaceae bacterium
CCCGCCTGGGAATGCAGGAGGGCGAGGCGATTGAAAGCCGCATGGTGACCCGCCGGATTGAGGCGGCCCAGAAAAAGGTGGAAGAGCGGCACTTCGATGTGCGAAAGCACCTGCTCGAATACGACGAAGTCATGGACGAGCAGCGGAAGCAAGTCTACAGCTATCGGCAGCGGATCCTCGACGGCGGCAATTGCCGTCAGCTGATTCTCGAGATGATCGACAAGCAGATCGCGGAGGGAGTACCACACGTCCTCGAGCCTTCCTATCGTTGGGAAACGATTGCCGGGTGGGCCGCCCATCAAATGGGAATGGAGGTCGAAGCCCGCAGCATCGAAGGGATGGACCGCGACCGGCTCGAAGATCACTTTCGCCACGAGGCGGCCCGGCAGGCGGAAGAGGAAATTGGCGAGAAGATCGAGGAGGACCTTCCGGAAGGGGCCGAGGACCAATCGGAATGGAACTGGTTGGCACTGTCGAAATGGGTCAATGTCCGCTACGGGCTCAACACCAACGATCGCGAGTTGAAAAAGATTGGCCGCGAGGCACTGCCGGCCGACCTCACAAAGCGTGCCCACGAAGCGATCGATCGGTTCGATTTCTCTCCGCTGGCCGTTTTCACCGATGAACAATTCGGCCGGCGATCACTTTGCGGCTGGCTTCATCAACAGTTCACGCTTGAAGCGCGTCCGGAGGAGTTCGAGAATCTGAGCGCCGATGATGCCGTCGCGCTGGTCCGCCGCAAGATCGAGGACCTTTATAAAGAAAAGGAGATCGAGTTCCCGGTCGCCGTCGGAATGACGAATTTTATGGCCGAAGGGCCGGGCGGCGGGGGTGAGCGATATAACCGCGAGGGTCTGATCCGCTGGGCGAATGATCGGTTCCAGGCGTCGCTTCCCGTCGAGCAGGTCAAGGACCGGCCTCGCAACGAAATCGAGAGCCTGCTCAAAGAGTCGAGCCGCCAGTTCTTCGTTAACGGCGAGCTGATCAAAAAGACCGACGCGTACCTTGATCAGGCGTATCCCGATCGCGGGAAAGAAGCGCAGAACGGTCACGTCTTGCAGGACGGCCCAAGCGGCCGCAGTCAAATTCTGGGCGAGCTGTCACGTTGGGCCAAAGATCAGTTTGGACTGCAGATTAATCCAGAAGAGTTGGAACCGCTGGACTATCACGCGGCCCGCGAGCGGGTGCTTCACGCCTACGACACCCGATATCGCCCCGAGCTGTACCAGGTGGAACGGGCGCTGATCCTGGAAATCCTCGATACGGCGTGGAAAGACCACCTGTACTACATGGACCATCTCCGATCGGGCATCGGGCTGGTCGGATACGCTCAATTGGATCCGAAGGTCGAGTACAAGCGCGAGGGGCGGAAGACCTTTTTGTCCATGTGGGAACGCGTCGCCCAACAAGTCACGTCGGCAATTTTCCGGATCGAAAAGGAAAGCCCTGGGTTTGTGGGCTCGCTGTGGCAGATTACGGCGGTGAGTCACGCCGAAGCCGCGCCCATGACCAGCGAAACGGCCGGACCCGACGGTCAGGCCGAGGGAACCGGCCCGACGGTCGCCGTGGTCGAACCAATTCATAACCGCCTGCCAAAAGTGGGTCGCAACGATCCGTGTCCGTGTGGAAGCGGCAAGAAATACAAGAAGTGTTGCGGTGCCAATGAATAGGTCGTGCTGACGCGACGTCCGCGGCTCGGGAAGGGACTCCCGCATGTCTTGGCTTTTCGATCTGGCCTATTGTGCCCTCCTGGCAGCCGTCTCACCGCTTTTATTGTGGCGAATGGTTGTGCGTCGCAAATACCGCACGGGCTGGAACGAAAAACTCTTCGGTCGCGTACCGTGTCGTGAGAGCCACGCCCCTTGCATCTGGTTCCACGCGGTGAGCGTCGGCGAAGTGCTGCAACTGGAGCCAGTGCTCGCCGAGCTGCGGCAAAGGTTGCCCGGCGTCGAATTCGTCATTTCAACCACGACGCCGACCGGCCGGTCGGTGGCAAGTGCAAAGTTTCCCGACCACAAGGTCTGCTACTTTCCCCTCGACTTCTCTTGGGCCGTGCGCGAAGCCGTCACGCGACTGCGGCCCACGGTGATAGTGCTGGTCGAGCTTGAGTTGTGGCCGAATTTCATCTTCCACGCCCGCCGGTGCGGAATCCCGCTAGCACTTATCAACGGCCGGGTCAGCCAACGCAGCAGCCGCGGCTACGCCCGCATCCGGCCCCTCATGGCTCGCTTGCTCGGTTGTTTTGACGTGCTTGCCGCACAGAACGCCCTTTATGCCAACCGGCTCGCGGAGCTCGGCGCTCCGGTCGACCGGCTCCACGTAACCGGGTCGATCAAGTTCGACCGTGTGACAACTGACCGCGCGAATCCTCGTACCGAGGAACTACGTCGGTCTTTCAAGATTGCCCCGTCGGAACGCGTCTTTATCGCCGGCAGCACCCAATCGCCCGAGGAATCAGCCGCGCTCGACGCCTACATAGCTGCACGGAAAGCTTATCCCGACCTGCGGCTGATCGTCGTGCCGCGACAGAAGGAGCGCTTCGACGAAGTGGCCCGCCTCATCGGATCCCGCGGGATGCCCCTCTGTCGCCGCAGTCACGTTAGTGCCGGCGCCTTGCAGCCGGATTCAACGTCAGGTTTACAGCCACATTCCCAGGCGCCTGTGCTCCTGCTGGACACGCTCGGCGAGCTGGCCGCTTGTTGGGGCCTAGCCGATGTGGCGTTCGTGGGGGGCAGCCTTGGCAATCGGGGCGGTCAAAACATGATCGAGCCGGCAGGCTACGGAGCGGCCTTGTTGTTCGGCCCCAATACACAGAATTTTCGCGAAGTCGTCGAGCTTTTGCTCACGGACGATGCGGCCCGCGTGGTCCGTGACGCGGCCGATCTCTCCAGAGCACTTGCCGAATGCCTTGCCGATCCGGATCGAGCGCGGGCCGCGGGAGCCCGAGCTCAAAAGCTGGTCCTCGCGCAGCAGGGGGCCACAGACCGAACCGTCAACCTGCTGACCGCCATTGCGAGCTTTTCACGGGGCGTAGGTTCGCGCGCCGCCTGAAGCGGTCAAGGTTGTGGGCCTTACGAATCGGCACTAGAATCCTTTGGATTAAAGTTTTCAGGGGAGCCGTGCATGTCGAAAATGATTTTTACCAGCGAG
>CAYWOV010000658.1:0-3147 GCA_964459965.1 uncultured Planctomycetaceae bacterium
GTTCAGGATAAAAAGCAAAAGTGATCGCGTGACGCGATGGCGATTCGTTACCACTGTCCCAACTGCGGCCAATTCCTGAGCATTTCCAGCCGCCTGGCAGGGCATCGCACGCAGTGCCCCAACTGCGAGACGCCGCATCTCGTGCCTCTGACGGACGAAGTGAAAACGCCGAAACCCACGCGGGCACCAAAGCGCCAGCCGGCTCCGATCCAACGCGTTGAAGATAAGCCAGCGCGGCCGGAAAGGGAGACGCCGTCAAGGACAGAAAGGGCGACGCCGCCGCGCCCGGCTCCGACATTACGGCAGGGACCGTCCTTCCCGATTTCGTACGAGGTCGATCCCCTCCAGGATGATGACGACGAGGAAGCACTCGTTATCGGAAAAATCGAGCGGAAATCCGACGAACTCGATTTGATTCCGATGGTCGACTGCGTCTTTTTGCTGCTCGTCTTCTACATGATCACGGCGACGTACGCGATGCAGAAGGCGATCGAAATGGGCAAGCCGGCCGCGGAGAAGAAGGGAGCGGTGGCGGCGGTTCAGGCGGCCGACGACTCCACCCAAAGCAAGGTCGTCGTGCAGATCGACGCGAAGAATCGCATCTTGGTTGATGATGTTCCGCTCGACAGCGTGGCGGGACTGTCGGATCGACTGCGGAGCAAAATGAACGGCGAGCAGAAGAACGAACTGGTGATCGAGGCCGATCCGCGGGCCTTTCACGAAACGATCGTCGCCGTCGTCGACGCCGCACACGAACTTCAATTCCAGCACGTCCGCATGGCAATGACCGCCGGTGACAACGACTGACAGCGGTCGCTAGATTTTGCCGTCGCTGACGTCCGAATCATCGGGCGGTGGAGTCGCGCCGGGAGCGGCAACGCCCTTTCCCTCGCGAAGATATTGGCCCCGTCCGCGCGCGTAATCTTGAGCCGACACATCCTCAGTTGGCGCGGATTGGTTCTTTCGATCGTCCTCAAAGTATTTCTTGAGAAATGAGACGCACCAGCCGCAGCCGGTACCGGCGCCCGCACACGCGCTCAGCTGGCTGGGGACGCGCGGACGATGCACGCGCAGATGGTTTAAGATCTTGCGTTTCGTTACGTGGAAGCAGAGGCAGACTTCATCGTCGAGCTGCATAGAGGTATCAGTGCACGCCGCCGGCCCGCGCCGACTCCAGCTTACGCAGGCGGATTGTGTCGGCTTCGACCTCAAATGTCAGGCCGACTTTTGTCAGCACCGATTTCAAGATCTCCCGCACCGTCGTATTTTCGAGTTGAAACGTCACGGGAGTCTGGAGCAAGTCGTCCAAGTCGGCAATGTCGTGCTTGTCTCCCTTGATCGAAACGGCCAGCAACTCTTCCAGAAAGCTCAAAACGTCCTGCAGGGGTACAGGCTTGGTCTGCTCGAAACGCACGATGTGCTGCGCCAGCCCCGCCGCCACGTCAACCGGCGGTTTTTGTCCGGCCGCACTCTGCCGCGCCGTCGGATGACGAGTGGGCCGCGCTGCGACGATTGGCGATCGGGAAGCGATCGTGCCAGAGGCGCTAGCCACACTTGTGGAGGATCCCGGTCCAGCTTTCTCAGCACCGGTCGATTCGTGCTCCGATCGACCCGACGCCGCATCTCCCGGGCCGCCCGCGCGAACCGAAGTCAACGGGCCGGCCGGCTCCGCCGGCCGCCGCGATCGATCGCCCGGCTCGCCTGGAACTTTCGGATCCAACGGGATCCCGTCGGCCATCGCCGCCATCCGCCGGAATATCCGGGGATCGGTCGCGGACGACATTTCCACGACACTTCCGTCGGCCTTCAGCACCGTCATGCGGTCCGCCGAACCCGTCCCGAAGCCGTCGGGACCGTTTACGTACGGCTCGCGCGTGAACGGCCTGACGGTCGCCGTACCTCCCGCGGCCCAACTCCCCAAGTCGTTCGTGACGCCCACGACCATCAGCGTATTTGACGTGCCGTCGCGAATATCGTCGAGCCGCGTTGTCCGCGAGTTGCCGAAGATTCCGGCGCGTGGATCGTTCACCGGCAGATCGGCCGCGTCCTCCCCGACTCCCGCTACTCCAACAAAATGTGTTGCCGGGTACTTTCTCGGACTCACCCGGAACTCAACGGAAGGGTTCAAGAATTCGGGTATTTGCTGCCGAACGAAGCGATCGTTGCGCGGGCTATCCCAAGCTTCGATCCATAACGGGCCTGGCTGATTAGGATACAAAGAACCGGCGGCCAGCTCAGCCAGCCAACTCAAACGTTCGCTGGGCTTAAGTGGTTCTTGTCCGGTCGTGCCCGCCGGAAAGTTCCCCTGGCGCTTTCGGTACTGGCCCAATAAGTCCCCGATCCGGGCCAGGTGGCTGGCGGCCGTTGGCAGCTGAGGAGCCGTAGGCTTTGCCGCTGGAGCCCGATCGGTCGTGGGCCGAATTGAGTTTTTCGCCTCGGCCCGAGGTGCCGGCTCACCGCTTGCGACTGTTTCCGGTTTCGGCGACGGCGGCCAAAGTGCAAAGACCGCGATGCCGATGGCTGCCACACTGGCGAGTGAAACTGAAACGAGAACTGGCCGACTCGAGACGATCTGCCTGACTCCTCGGTCCGGCACGGACTCCTTCGGCGGAGACACTGTCTTGGTGCGATCTGTCGGGGCGGCAGCGGGGGTTCGTGCGTCGACCGGGGACGCAGCCTGGGTTTTTGCCGGTTTCTTCCCTGGAGTCGCGGGCTCGGAAGGACGCTGGGCAGAGATATTGCCCGCAGCGTCCAAGCGCACGACGATGGGCTTGTGGCATTCAGGACAATTGACGGGGCGAGCGACGAGGTCATCGTCGCGAACCTTCAAACTTGCCGAACAATGCGGACACTCAAACCGGACGACCTGCATAGTCGAACTCCGCCCCGAATTCGATTGTAATCAGTGGCCAAAAAAATCGCACGCCGAAAAAAGGCGGACGGGCCAACCCGGTCGGCTTTACCGTCCGAGCGGTTTCTGTCCTTTGGCTTGGGCCGATTCGAGCGTCGTGACGATAACTGTCTGACGCGCTTCGTCGACGACGAGCGCCATTTTTGCGTAAGGTTTCAGGATCGTCCGCAATGCCTCGCTCGCCGGAACGCCGCTAAGTCGGAAGGTCTGCGGCATGTTCTTTGTATACCCGGCGA
>CAYWOV010000659.1:0-3142 GCA_964459965.1 uncultured Planctomycetaceae bacterium
CGGCGGCCGCTCAGCAGTGGCACTTCCAGCCACGATTCAGCTGCAATTCCCGGACAGCCTCAAGCAGAACTTGGGAACAAGGGAAACGTTGGTGGCTTCCGGTCGTTGTTGTTCCGAAATCGCGGATTGTTGGCGGCGCACGCGCGGCGCGTCGGGCGCGAAGTCGGTATCGAACCAATACCGCCTTCAGGCAACATGCGGGCATACGGTTCCAGAATGGGGCATCCCTCAGCACAATTGGCACAATCTGGCATCGCGTAAACAGCAGCGCGGAGATCAGGGGGAGGCATTCGATTTGGGGTCGATCCAGTCACGTGTGAGTTGAAGGGAGCGGCCGACAAGCGCGAAGAGCCAGCGCGGCCGCGGGATTTTTGCGGTTTGTCAACGAATTGATCCATTCGGGCCGGCAAATCGTTCTAATAGGTGTGAGCCGGCCGTTTTCGGGGGGCGGTTCGCTTTAAGAGGTGTTGTCGTGTTGCAACTTCGCTGTCCTAATTGCGATGCGCCGATCGAGACGCACGCCGCCGATTCCCGCGGGGCAGTCCGTTGCTCACGGTGCGACCACTTGTTCGCCCCGGACGGCGGACCGGCGATCCATATGGATGCGCACGGCACGGCGGATGGTGACGGTTGGACCGTGCACACGCCCGCGTTTCCGGGTCGGCGCGTGTTTAGTTTCGCGCGACGGCTCGCGCGAAGTCCCGCGTATCTCGTCCGAATCGGGCGCCGTCACGATGCGCGGGGGCAATCGCGCGCGAAACCCAGGCGAGTGGTGAAGCCGCGGCACTTCCGTTGGCTTTCCAAGTCCGAAAGGCGGACGATCGGCATTGCGATCGTCGTTTTCGTCGGAATTCCGGCCGCGGTGATCTTTTTTCTGCTTGTCGTGTGCGCGCCGCGCGGGCATTAGCCGACGATCGGCGAACACAAAAATCGCGGGAACGAACGGCGACTTTTTCCGGGGATTTTGCGATCGCTCCGCTAACCGGATTATCGCAGATTTTGGCTTTGGGATCTAGATGAGTTTTTTGCCGGGCACTCTTCCGGGGGCGGGTGGGCGATCGAGTTTTTTGGGGTCGCCGCGCCCTTTTTTTATGCCCCAAAAAAGCCAAAAAAGTCCCCCAAAAAATTAAAAAAAGAATGAATTGTTAAGACTCTCGATGCCCGGTGGCGTACGCTCAGGGCTCGGGTTACGATCGACGCACTTCTGAGTTTCTGCGGAGCGCGGCATCGTGATGCACATGTGGGATACGGCCCATTTTGGGACCGTGAACTTCTTTGCCCTTCCCCTCACCGTTTTGTTGCTGACCGGTCTTGCGCTCCTGTTCGACTTCACGAACGGCATTCACGACGCGGCCAACTCGATCGCCACGGTCGTTTCGACGCGCGTCTTAAGTCCGTTGACGGCAGTCGCCTGGGCGGCCTTCTTCAATTTCGTCGCTTTTGCCGTGTTCCACCTCAGGGTGGCCGGCACGATGGGGAAAGGCCTGGTCGATCCGAACATCGTCGACGGCAGCGTAATCGCCGCCACGCTGTTTTCGGCGATTGCCTGGAATTTATTGACCTGGTACTTGGGCCTGCCCACCAGCTCGTCGCACGCGCTGACTTTCAGCCTGATCGGCGCCGGCTTTGCCAAGGGAGGCTGGAAAGTGTTGGAATGGGACGGGATCGGCAAAACGGCGGCTTTCGTTGTGTTGTCGCCCGTGATCGGCGGGATTTGTGGGGCGATTATTGCCGTTATCGTCACTTGGCTCTTTAGCAGGTCGACTCCGAGTAAAGTTCAATCCGTGTTTCGGCGGGGTCAATTGCTGTCGGCCGCCTTTTACAGCCTGGGCCACGGCGGGAACGACGCCCAAAAAACAATGGGCATCATCTTCGTGCTGCTGATCGCCGCCAGCCAAGGGGGCAAGGCCTTTCCCACGCCGGGAGATGTGCCGATCGAGGTCGTGCTGGCCTGCCACGTGGCGATGGGCTTGGGAACGCTTTTAGGAGGCTGGCGGATCGTCAAGACGATGGGCCAAGGCATGATCCACTTGCGTCCGGTTGACGGCTTTTGTGCGGAGACTGGGGCGGCGGTCACGTTGATGATGGTCATCTTCGGCGGCATCCCCGTGAGCACAACCCAAACGATCACCGGAGCCATCATCGGCGTCGGCTCGCTGAAACGGCTGACGGCCGTCCGTTGGGGCGTTGTGGCGGCGGTGGTTTGGGCTTGGGTTCTGACCATTCCCACCACCGCCGTGCTCTCCTGTACCCTTTGCTGGCTATTCCGACGCATCTGAAGCAGCCTGGCGCCCGGGAATTGGCCAAAAAAACCAGGAAATCGCCCCCATTTTCTTGGGTCGAAGCATCTGCTATTTTCGAATCAACGAGGTCTTTGAGTGCCGCATGCTTGTAATCACGGAGATCGGGCACGATTCCGATCTGGAGCGACTCGATCGCGCCTGGTCGGCACCGGAAACTTTTGCCTTTGTGCCGGAAAAAACCAGCGCGCCGGCCGGCTGGATTGAGTCGGCCCTGGACTTGATTCCCGCAAATTTTCGCACGGACCACTACGCGCTTTTGACCTCCGGCAGCACGGGGAGACCGAAGCTGGTCATCGGCAATCGCCGACGCTCAGAGCAGCTGGTGGCAGTGATCCACGATGCTCAAGCTTGCGAGCCGGTTGCCGAAACGATCGTTGCGCTGCCGCTGCATTACTGTTACGCATTCGTGAATCAGTGGCTTTGGGCTCGCTGCCTCGGCCGGCGGCTCGTGCCCACCCGCGGTTTCAGCCGCCCCGACTCGCTCAGCGACGCCTTGCGCCGTGCTGAGATGGCCATGATTTGCCTGGTCGGAGTGCAAGTCCCGCTTCTGCAGAATTATTTCGTTGGCGAGAGTTTTCCTGGAATTATTTGCGTCAACTTCGCGGGCGGCCGCTTCCCGCAGGAACAACTCGATGTTGTCCGGGCCTGCTTTCCCGAGGCCAGAATCTACAACAACTTCGGCTGTGCCGAGGCAATGCCCCGCTTGACCATTCGTTCGGCCGACGCGGCCGACCAGGCGTCCGACGTGGGCCAACCGCTTGCGGGGATTGAGATCGGCACCAGCGAATCGCAGGAACTGATATTTCGCAGTCCCTACGGTGCCGTCGGCTTTGTGGACG
>CAYWOV010000660.1:0-3135 GCA_964459965.1 uncultured Planctomycetaceae bacterium
CCACTGAGGAGCTCGACCGAATTCGCAGGATCATCGACGAAGCGAAAACGAAGGTTGTGCGACGAAAAGAACGGTAACGCCGTAACGCGCAACAAACACCGTAACGCGCAACACAGAACTTCGGCGCTGGGAGACGACACCATGCTCGGCTGGTCCGCACAAACGACCGTGATTGCGATGGTTTTGGCGGCAATAGCGATCCTGGCCAGCCGATCTCGGCGGTTAGGCCCGGCGGCGCGACACGTGCTTTGGCTCGTGGTGATGATCAAGCTGGTCGCGCCGCCGGTTGTGAACTGGCCGTGGTCACCCCCCAAGTTGTGGGTCACGGCCAGTCCGCCCACGATCACACAGCCGGTCGTCAACCAGCAAACAGTAATCGCGCGGGAGGATCAGGAAGCGACGATCGATGAGGCGCCGGCGCAACCGATGGTCGCGACGCAAGCACCGCGAATCCGCTGGAACTTCGAACTGCTTGGGCAAGGCCTGTTCGGGCTTTGGCTGGTCATTTCGGCGACGATCGCCGCGTGGCAAATCGGCCGGATCGTGCGGTTTCAGCGCCGGCTGGCTTGGGCGATTCCCGCGCCCGAGTGGTTGGTGCAGGAAGTTCGCGATCTGTCCGTTCAACTTGGCGTCCGCGCGCCGGAAATCCTCGTGCTGCCTGATCTCGCGCCGCCCATGCTTTGGTTTCTGGGCCGCACAAAACTGCTCGTGCCCGGACGCCTGGTGTCGAACGCCGATCTGCTGGGCTTGCGTGCCATCCTGGCTCACGAGTTGGCCCATCTTCGGCGTGGCGATCATTGGGTTCGTCGGCTCGATTTCTTTGCCGGTCTGATTTGGTGGTGGAACCCGGTGTACTGGCTGACGCGCGAGCGGCTCTGCACCGAGGCCGAGTTGGCGTGTGATGAATGGGCGATCCGAACCGTGCCCGACGGGCGGGTCTCTTATGCCGAGGCTCTGTTGGACGTTTGTCGGACTTTGTCGACGACCACATCTCCTGCGCCTGCGTTGGGCGTGGCTGGGGCGGGTCGGTTCTTGGAGAGGAGAGTGAACATGATTCTGCAAAATCACGCACCGTCCCGCATTTCCGTGCCGGTGCTCCTGGGAGCTGGCGTACTGGCTCTGCTGGCCTTACCCGGATGGAGCGCGGCGGGTTCCCCGTCGACGAAACCGAGCGATTCGGCAACGTCGGCGTCAAAAGAGCACGAGTATCTGGTCGCGAGCGCGACTGACGAGAAAGCCAACGTTGTTGCTAAGGACGAAGACGACGAAGACGACGAGAAGGATGTGAAGGACGAGGACGATGAGAAGGATGCCAAGGCGACCAAAGCCCAAATCGCCAAGGAACTGAAAAAGGCGCTCGGCCCCGGCTCCGACTTCGAGAAAGAGATGAAGAACCTCGGCGAGGAGCTGAAAAAGGAACTCGGTCCGGGTTCCGACTTCGAGAAAGAGATGAAGAATCTGGGCCCGGAGCTGCAGAAAGAACTCGGCCCCGGCTCGGACTTCGAAAAGGAGATGAAGAATCTGGCCACGGATCTGGCGAAGGAACTCGGGCCCGGATCAGACTTCCAAAAAGACATCCTGTCCAAGACGAAGGAGATCGAGAAGAAGTTCGGCCCCGGCTCCGACTTTGAGAAGAAGATGCAGCGGCTTGGGGAAAAAATGGCAGCGAAATACGGCGAGGGCTCGGAATTCGCTGAGAAAATGAAAAAGGCGGAGAAGGATGCGAAGGCCGCCAAGACGTCGTCGGACACTTCCTCGGATAAGAAGGCGAAGACAAAGACAAAGGCGCGGAAGAAGACATTGAAAGCTCGTGCAGCCAAGGCTCTGAAAGCGCAAATCGACGAGCTCAACGCCCAGCTCAAAAAGCTCGAGGAAGCCGACGGCGACGAGAACGACTGATAGTTGGCGACGAAAAAAGGGACGCCGCGCTCTCTTTCGATTTCAAAGAGCGCGGCGTCCCGTTCTCGTTTTCCGTCGCAGTTGCGGCAAGCTGTTCGTGATCATCGGCCGGAAAACAGCCTCGGCGGCTCAGTGCCTGGCGACGCCAATCGAGCGAAACGCCAGTGCCATCTTTGTGGGTGAACCAACAGGCTCGTCCCCGAACTTCGTGGGCGAAACATGTCCTTTGACTTTGCCCTACAGCAAGATGCAAGCGAGCATCTCTGAACTGTATTGGCAGAACTCCGTCGCCACGGATTACCGAACATGGATTGGGCCGGAGATTTATACGCCGCCGACGTTCGCTGCCTATCGCACCAAGCAGGATACCGCCCTGGAAGCCATCCTGGCCTACGGCGTGAAAAAGGGCCCGGACGTCCTGATTCAAGGCCGAGTGAGCCATGCTCAGCGTAACGGCATTGAATCACACAAAGGGATGGATGCCGGGCCAGAAGCGCTAGGAAGGTCCAAGGGGACGGGGACGGGAATCAAATCGCGACTATCAAGGATGAGCACGTGGGGGCCGGAAATCTTGTCCGGCCGTTGGAAGCAAAGCGGTCGTCGTCATCCCCGTCTCTGATGTCGACCGCGCGAAGCAGTCCTACGGGAGGCTCGCGTGGCGGCTCGACGCCGACTTCGCCACTGGCGACGACTTCCGCGTGATCCAGTTCACGCCGCCTACATCCGGGTTCATTCGGATTTAAGCAGCTGGCGGCGGCGCCAGCCGAATGGGAGGCAGCACGCCAGCGACAAACCGGCAAGCGTTAATGTTGCCGGCTCGGGGGTAACGTTGTCCGGAACTGAACCCGGAATAACAAAGGCCTGGCCGCCTGCACTTTGGTTAGTCTGGTACGCGACGTCTCGCAGAAACTGACCAACCATGTTGGAATTCTGGGCCACGGCAAGAAAGTCGGTCACCAACGACGTGGCTGTCGAGTCGAGACCTGTGACCGTCAAATCTCCGGAAGTACTCCCGTTATTGGCGAGTTCATCCCAAATCGCGACCTGCAGAGCGGCCGCATAGTCATTCGTATTGACGCCCGTGTAAGGGTTCGAATTCAGCGTGAAATTGGCAAGCGTCGTGTTCGGGACGAAGTAGTTCTCGCCGTAGGTCTGATACAGATACGAAATCTTGGCGCCGTCCCGGCAGCGTCGATAGCGAATTAAAGTAAACCTGATACTGCTGATTGTTGGAAA
>CAYWOV010000661.1:0-3134 GCA_964459965.1 uncultured Planctomycetaceae bacterium
GACCCGCGAAGCACGCGACTTGTTGGAACGTTGGGCCAGCGAGCGCAAAGTCGATACCCCGCCGCGAGCCGAACGGAGCCCACAACGCTCGACTTCAACGGTCGAAACACCGGCAATCGCCGGCGTCAGTCTGGAAGCGGAACCGCCCTCGGTCCCGCTCCATCGCCAAGAGCGAAGCAGCGCCCAGGGCAACGAACGCTCGGAACCCCACAACGCCATTCCGACGCGGTCGGCATATCGCATTGACCCTTCGCAATCCCTGCACGGCCCGGCCGGCCAATCGCAGCGAGCGGCCCAGCGCCACGAATCGGCCCGCGTGCATCGCCACCACGAGTTTGCCGATGGCTCGCCGCACTTCGACATTCAGAGCAGCATTCTCGGCCCGGAACGCAAGCGGACGAATTGGACGTCCGTGATTGGGCAACTCGTCGCCTATGCCGGCGTGGCACTGCTCACTATTGGCACGACCCTCATCGTCTGGAGCTATTTCGGCGGCCCGGCCAACTACGCGCCAACCGGCTGGTTGACGACGACGGCCGGACAGATGCTGTTGTTTCTCGGTGTGGTGACGCTCGTCTCGGGCGGCATGGAGCAGACCACCGAAGAGGTCCGCACGCGGATTGAGCGGCTTGGCGAACGGATCATTCGCATCGAGCAATTCGCCCGCGACCAGGCGCTCAGTGGTCCGTACATTCCCGCCGAATACTACGGCGATGGAGGTGCTCCGCACGCCGGAGCTGAGACGCGGCGCCAGACCGCCGACGCGCGGCAATAGCCAAATCGCTTACGCGGGCTTGCGGCCGAGAAACCGATAATACGGCACCCGAACAAGCGGTAAATACGGCAGACTGCCCGACCGTTCCACGAGTTCCACAATCTCGAAGCGGCTCTCCAACATGGGCAGGTGATCCGCGCTCACTTGGACGTTGTCCCACGCAAACCAGATTGGCCAAAGCGTGCGCGCCGTCCAACAGTGTCGCTGGCTTCCTTCACGCGGGTACTTTCGCGCCACGTAAAAATCGACGACGCCGACGATCCCGCCCGGCTTCAAGATTTCGAGAGCTTGGTCGACCGCGCGAAACCAATCCGGGATCATGGTGAGCGAATAGGAAAACGTGACGACGTCGGCGTATCCTTCGGGTGGTTGAAACGTGGTGGCATCGGCGCAGACGGCCCAGACGTTCGTCCAACCCTGGCGAACGATGCGTTCCTCGGCGGCCGCGAGCAGGGCGGGACAAAGGTCGACGAGATAAAGCATCGACATCGAGCCGAACTGCTTTTGCAAGTATTCCGCGTTCTCACCCGTTCCGGCTCCGAAATCGATCCAAACGGCGTTCGAGGGCGCTTCGATCGATTCGAACAACTCGCGCCGCCCGTGCAGCATCCGCGCACGGAACGAATCGTAGGTGCGCTGCTGGGGCGCGTAGAAGCTCTCCAGGCGTTCCGCGTGTGATTCGCCCTCGACGCGACCGGCTGTGAGACGCCAGAGCGTGCGAAGATCATCGAGTTTCGCTGAGTTTGGCATATTGATGAGGCTCGGCTGGCAAGCAGATCCTTTGGTCGCGGATGGCCGCTCAGGAGGTCGCGATCGACGCCACGTGAAAGCTGCCATACGTCTGGACGCGGTCCCGGGCATGCAGCGCCTGCGCGAGTTGGCGATCGTAGGCGAGCAAGTCGCCGACAACGGTTTTTCCCCGCGACGTTCGGACTTCAAGCGGATCAACAAAGTTGACACTCAGTCCGGCGCTACGCCAAATGGCCCGCGCATGGGGTGCCGCGCGATCGATGATGGCCTGCCATTCGTCGGCTAGCAGCCGGGGGGAATTGGCATAGAGCCAATCCATGTGATCAAGCAGGACAAAGCGGGAGATCTGCCCGCGGTAGTTCCGCAGGAAGCCAAGCAGGGTGTTGGTGTGGACCGAGACTCGATCGGCCAGTTCTTTCTTCAGCTTCTGGAAGTTTTCATAGCGCAGGTATTCCGGGCAGCAACTGGGCGAATAATGGCCCGTCATGTAAACCCGCCAGAAATAATTGTCGTGCAACGGCAGCCTTGCGAAAACCGTTTCGATGCGGTCGATAATGAACTGCGCGACGCCGCCGGCGTAGCCCGTGTCTAGTTGTCTTCGCTGCGAGGGGGGAACTCCGAGCAGCGCGAATGTCGCATTGCGACGAAGCAGCCACTTCAGCAGGGGCCGAAACAGAGTCTCGCGGACGTTTTGCGACTCGTAGATCTCTCGCTGTTCTTCAACCGTCTTTGCGGCAAACAGGTCGTTCACGACGGTTCGCAGCCGGCGCACCCGGCGAATGTATCCGCTTGCCAGATACGCGATCAATCCGCACGAGCCGTGGAAATAGAAGCTGCTCCGCCGACCGCGTCCGGCAAAAAAAGTCTCACCTCGACGGTCCCAATAGTTTTGGGCCGACGGAGACAATTCCCGCCGCAACTGCGACGCGTAAACGATTCTCCAGTCCGTCAGTCGTCCCAGGCCGAACAGTCCGAAGAAATGTCCGAAATCGAGCCGGCGAATCGCGGCCAGCTTCAGCTCCAAGAGCGCGTTCTGCCGCGGGTTCATGTCGACGGCGTGGATGTGGCGAGCGCCGGCAAGCACGTAGTCGAGCGCGTTACACCCGGCCGACGTAATGACCAGTACATTGTCGGCCGGGGAAAGATCGAGGGCGACGCGATCGACTCGCGGATCTTCCCAGCAAGCGTTATAGACCAGGTTGGTGCGATGGACTACGTCGAAACAGGCACGCGAGACCCATTCGATTGCCATTCATCCTCCTCAGTGGTTTCCGCGGCATTCGCGTCGGTGCGGGGCGGGTGCACGGTCAACTCGTTCGTCCCGTAGTACTGCAAAAGCGAGAGCGTGCCGTCGCCGGCCTCGAGCAGCGCCGTGCAATGTTCCACCCAATCGCCCGTGTTGCAGTAGAGCATGCCGTCGCGCTCGACGATTTTCGGCGTGTGCAGATGTCCGCATACGACTCCGTCGCAACCGTTGCGCCGGGCATGTTCGATGAGTGATCCCTCGAAGCGGCTCAGAAACCGCACGAACCGCTTCACGATCCGTTTGCCGGTTGCGCACAGTTGATAAGGACTTTTCCCCTTGCGGCCCAGCGCCAGGCTCAGCCAG
>CAYWOV010000662.1:0-3126 GCA_964459965.1 uncultured Planctomycetaceae bacterium
ACGCTGGTGGTCGTCTTGCCGACGCCACCTTTCTGATTCATGACGGCGATTGTCCGCATGGAATCCTTTCCTCCGCGGGAGCCTCAGTCAGGAAGCGAAGTATATCGGTGCGCGGAAAACGCGGGTAGAGGAACCGAAACGCTTGGAATACCGGGTTTCCAGCGGACCGCTTTCAAATCCGGAAGTGCGCATCCTTCGGAATCGCTCGTCAACTCCCAGCCCGCCGGGTCGAAAAACATGCCGATACGACCGTTAAATCCGGACTGGCAACCCTGGCGCCCATGTTGCCGCACGTGGCACGAGCGGCTTGATTCGGGCGGTCGGACCAAAATTCGGCCAACACAATGAGCCCGCACCGCTTGCAGCCGAAATTGCGTGCTACAGTTCCTTTGATGTTGCCCGCCCGGATTTCCCGCTGGGGTGCGGCACGGTTGTGGTGTGTCGAGTCGTCATCTGGGAACCCTATCGATGAGCTTTCTGCAACGCTTCCTGCCGAACACGACCCGCGAGGAAACTCCTGCCCCGACCCGGAGCAGCTTCCAAAACGTCTCGGACGAGCAGCTCGAAGCGCACTTGAACATCGCCCGCTACGGTAATTTCATGCTCACCGACGCCGTGCGTCCCTCGTACGACTTGCAGGTCGTGCCGAGTTCCGGTTACCGGCACGACATGTACCAGGACGCCGACACGGGAATCAAAATTCCCGTGCTCATGGGAGCCGCTTCCAAAGAGTCGGTTCTCGACTTATTTCTCGAACTGCTCGACCCGTTGGGGAATGAGGTCGACATGGTTCTGGAAACCAGCCACGAGCGCAACAACGGTCACCTCGATTTGTATCGGGAAAACATCGATCTGCCGGTCCTCAAAAGCACGCTGTACGACTTCGAGGATT
The DNA here is from genome assembly GCA_964459965.1 of uncultured Planctomycetaceae bacterium. Taxonomy (GTDB): domain Bacteria; phylum Planctomycetota; class Planctomycetia; order Planctomycetales; family Planctomycetaceae; genus DASPSM01. Next base: position 893 of record CAYWOV010000662.1, read on the forward strand.
TATTGCTCAACGACGGCTGCCTGGGCATCGCCGTGCTCAATCCACGGATTCCGTTCGAGGTCCAGTTCGACGAGCACAAGTTACTCATCGTTTACGGGAAGAACCTCTCGGAATTCGAAGAGATCTTCAAACGCTACTCGGTCGATCGCAACGAAGACATTCGCTTCATCACCGAAGCCGAGCACGTCCATTCCTCGAGCGAGGAGTATTTCGAGCAATTCCAGCAGCTTCGCTACCGCCTCGGGATCGACGAATAAGCTCGAAGCGACGGCCAAGCGTGAGACGCCGCCGTACATGTTTGGGAAGTCGCAATTTCCCTAATCGCGTCGCTTCCGAACGCGAAGCGTTACTTCACGCGAGCTTGGATCATCTTCAGCGAGTCTTCGATCTGCGATTTTGCGTCGCGGGCTTCCAGAATCGTCTGCCGAAAGACGGCCGGGCGTTGGACGCCTTCCAGACGCAGGATCGTCTTGCCGTCGGCACCCGCGCAAATCAGGTCGGCCGCTTTGTAGAACGCCTGACCGGGCAATTCGCGGATGGTAATCTGTTTAATATCGTTCAGGCTTGCCTGACCCAAGGTCCGCACGCCGATCATCTGCCGCACTTGCAGGTTGCGATTCGTCAACACGTACCGCTTGCCGAACAGCTTCGCGGAGCCGTAAAGCAAGAGGCCCACCGTCAGTGCAAATGGGATGACGATTGGCCAAAACAAAATCGCGATCAACAGCCGCGGCCAGGGGACGCCATTCGTCTTCAAAGGCACGGCGTCGCACAAACGGCCGATACTCTGACCGGTCCCGCCAGCGGCAATCGAAGGGTAGGCGGTCATGATTTCCGCCTCGGTTCCTGCGCTAACGCCAGAGATTGCTTGCGACTTCACGTTCGACATGAGCACAGCAGACACGGCAAGGGATCCCGACGACACTTCCAAGAAACAACGATGCACCAACCCACGCCGCGATTCAATTTGACGATGTCAAGATGACGCCGTCAGGCTCCGCTTGGCGGGCCGTTGCACCAAACTTCGCGGCAAACTCAAGCCGGGTAACGTAACAGAGACCGGGGGCCATTTCCAGGATGGCTGTCCGAGTTGCCGCAACTGTTGACCCCCGCCAAACCCGAGTTTTAACCCCGGATGACACCGAAAACCCCACGCGGCCTCGCTCTGCCCGGCCGCCACAAAAACGAGAAGGACATCGATTCGATCAGAACGAACGACGGACTAAGCGAATTGCCCTCATGTGTCCTTCCAGCCCGACCGAAACCACGGGACGTCCTGCCGGGAATCGATTCTCAGCCGCATGCTCAATTGGGCCGCGTGGTGTTGGATGTGGCGGATGTTGTAGACATGCAGCTCCGCTCGGGAGAACGGCTTTCGCGGGAAGCCGGCAGGGGCAGCCAGCGATTCGGCCGTCTCCGACTTTGCCACGTCCTTGGCCTTCTGCCGACAGAACTGCAGGTAGATTTTGGTCCATTCCCGCTCGTAGAGCAGGACGGGGGCGTGGTCCTCTAACTCTTCGTAGTCGCGGAAGACGTCGGCATGCTGCCGATGGAATGATTGCTGCCGAAACGGCTCCTCGGAAACACCGAGGTAGTAATCGGCATAAAACAGCGTGTGAAAGACGGCCTGGCAAACCTTGAGATTCACGACAGGCCCATTCCACGCCGTTTCGGGGCATTTATCAATGCAAGCGTTGAGCGTGCAGAGTGCCGCCTCGTATTGATTGGCGATCAATTCGCGGAAGACGTTGAGCATGGAACCTGTTCTTTTCGCGATCGTTGCCCAAACGGGCGGGGCGCCGCGATGTTTAGACACGCACGGCCTCTGCTGCTCGCTTCAGTTCCGACGCGTATTTCGTGCGAATTCGCTCGACCACGTCGAGAACGAAGGCATCGACTTGTTGCGGAGCCCGGCCGATGAACTGTCGGGAGTCGAGGGCCGAATGTAAGTCGACGCTCGCAAATGCCGGATCGGATTTGAGACGGTCAAACAGGTCGTTTGGTTCGCCTTCGTCTTTCACCCGGCGGGCAGCCTCTTGGCTGTGAATGCGGATCCGCTCGTGGAGCACCTGGCGGTCGCCGCCGGCACGGACACCCGCCATCAAGATTTCTTCGGTCGCCATGAAGGGAAGTTCATCGCGGAGGTTCTTTTCGATGACCTTGGGATGCACGACCAGCCCGTCGAGAATATTGCGATAAAGGATCAGGACGGCGTCGATCGCCAAAAAGGCTTG
>CAYWOV010000663.1:0-3126 GCA_964459965.1 uncultured Planctomycetaceae bacterium
GATCAACAACAATCTGAATCCTCAGCGTACTCGGCACAAACAGACAAAGAAGGGCAGAAGAAACAGGGCGGAGGCGATTCAAAAGATAATCCGTCGTCCGGTTCGAAGCCCGGCGAAGCAAAAGATCAATCGCAGGCGCAGAAAGATCCAAAAGGCCAGTCACCGACAGCCGGCAACGAGAAATCGGACTCAAACGGTACTAAACCGCAGGGTGATAAGCCGTCCGAATCGAACAACGAGGGTGGCAAGTCGGGCGCCGGTCAGGACCCAAAAACGGAACAAAAGAACGGTGGCGATAACGGATCGCAGCAGGGGCCAAAGAACGGCTCCTCGGACGGCTCACCTGCTGCCAAGAACCAGCCGGACAAGAAAGACGGTCTCGGCGACGAGAAATCCAAGGCGGATCAGCATGCCGGCACTCCAAACCAGGGCCAACCCGGCGACAAGAATTCCGAAGACCACAAAGGCCAGAAACCAGACCCTTCCGAAAACAAGCCAGCCAAGTCGGGCAATCAAGACGGTCAGCCCGACGCCAAACAGCCTCCTGGGAATCAGGGCAACGCGTCCGACGCAGGCAACGACAGTAAGGGCCAAAAGAAAGGGAATGACGGACAAAGTCAAAGTGGGAACGAGGGGGGAGACCAAAAGGCGAATGATGCCAAGGGCAAAAATGACCCTTCTCAAAGCCAGTCGGCAACCAACGACGGGAAGCCCACCAATCCCAAAGACGGTGACCAATCCGCTCAAAAGGATGCGACAAATAATCAGTCCGGCACAAAACAGCCTGGCACAAAGGAACCCGGCGCAAAACAGCCCGGATCAAAAGACACGGACGCGAAGGAAAACGCCGCAAAAGAACCAGGCAGCAAAGAACCAGGCGGCAAAGGGTCGGGCAAGCGGCAGCCCTCCAAAGAGTCCGGGAACAATCAGGGCGAACGGAGCGACGCCAACCAACAACGGAAGGGCGATCAAAAGGGCGGCGCCTCGCAAAAGACGGAACGCGGCCCGAAGCAGCCGTCGGACGAGAAGAATAACGGTAACCAGAGTAATGACCGGGAAAACAAGCAACGGTCGGAGAAATCGGACGTAGCGCCGAACGAGGACACGGCACGTCCAAAGTCCAAGTCAGACGATCGTCGGCGCGACAACCAGAATGACGCCAGTTCGCGACGTAAAAGTCGCACGCCGGACGAAGATCCGCTCAACTCGGTTCCTGACAAAAAGCACGCGGGCGGGGCCGGTTCCGAAATCGATCCCTCGCGCGGCGCCGATCGGAAAGAGAGAACGACCGAGCAGCAAGCGCGGCCACAGGACGCAGAGCAGAAAGGCAGCGGCCAACAGCAGCAGCAACAAGGCGGCGCGGAGGACAAAACCGGCGAGAAGCAACAAGCGGGCGATTCCAAGAGCGGGGACGGCAAGCCCGGCGACTCCAAGGGGGGGAAGCAGGAGCGGAGCCAACAGAAGTCGGGCCAAGATGGGAAAGGACAATCTGGCAAGGGTCAGGACGGCGCCAAAGGCCAAGATGGAAAGGGCCAAGACGGTAAAAACGGCGCCGGCAAAAAGGGACAAGACGGCGAGTCGAACGCCGGTCAGAAGGGCACCAAGCCGGGGGCCGGCACAGGTCAATCAAGTAAGGGCAATAACGGCGGCGGCTTCAATAACGGAGACGGCCCCGGCGAGGGCGCGCCGCTCGAGGACACCACCAACCAGGCAAACCTCGACTACGCCAAAAAGGCCACCAATCTCGTCCTGAATCGGTTGGAGGACCAGCTGAAACGCGGCAAGATCGACAAAAAGATTGAGGAAGAACTCGGCTGGAACAAGGAGCAAATCCGCCGCTTCGTCGAGCGGATGCGTAAGCAGGCCCAAGCGGCTCAGGATCCTAGTTCGCCCGGTTCCGAAGCCCGCCGGCTGCAGTTCGAGGAAACGCTCAAGAGCCTCAACCTACGATCACCCGCCAAACGGCGCTCGAGCGACTCGGTTCCCAAAACCAACGACTCCGAGATCGAAAGCAAGCGATCGATCCCGCCGGCCGAGTATCGCGATCTGTACGAGGCGTATACAAAGAGCCTGGCCAAGCCGGTCCCTCGGCAGAGCGACGACAACAAATAGGCGCCGAAAAACCCTAGGATTGTTGGCAAAAATCGCTCTTGGACGAGGCAAGGTAATAGACTATAATCTGTTTATAAGTGCTGCTATGCAGGCCACTTGGAAAAAATGGCAGTTGGTCGGGCCACGCCAAGTTTGGCCGAACTTGGCGAAGAATTGACCAAATTCGCCGGAACTTGGTTCAGCTTTGACCAAGTTCCCGTTTTCTTGGCGATATCCTGACCAAGTTTCACGATTCGCCCGGCAGCTCGTCGCGCTTTCGCGTTCCTTGCCAGCGCTGCCAGCCAAAATAAACGGGAATTCCCAGCGCAATAAGTCCCAGGCCGATATTCGCTTGCGCGGGGTCGCCCAGGTACACCTCGCCGAGGAACCATGCGTAAAAGGCGGCGTACGCAAACGGCACGACCGGGTAACCCAGCGTGCGATAAGGCCGCGGCAGGTCCGGATATTTGCGTCGCAGAATGACCACGCCCAAGACGGCCAGCATATAGAAAATGCTCGACGCGAAGATGACGTAGTTCGTCAAGACGTCGAAGGCCGTCGTGCTTTTGAACGAATGGAAGTTGTGCACCAGGATTGAAGAGGCCAAGACGAGGCCGATCGACATGGCCGCCTGCACAACGATCGAAAACGCCGGCGTGCGATAAGACGCGTGCACCCAACCCAGGCTGCGGAAGAACACGCCGTCGCGTCCCATTGCGAACGAGATCCGCGGTCCCAACAGAAAATTGCTGTTGATGCCGCCGAACGTGCTCAAGAGCAATCCCACGGACATGAGCGTGCGGCCGGCCGGCCCGAGCAGCGTCTCGAACATTTGTTCGGCCGCGTGATCGCCCGAGGCGACGATCTTGTCCATTGGCATCGATACGTGATAGGCGATCGTCGCCGAAACGTAGAGCACGATCAAAATGCCCAACCCGCCGAAAAGAGCCCGCGGTATCGTTTTTTGAGGATCGCGAATTTCCTCCGCCACCGAGCCCAGCGACTCCCAACCGTTGTACGCCCAGAGAACGCCCA
>CAYWOV010000664.1:0-3118 GCA_964459965.1 uncultured Planctomycetaceae bacterium
GCTCCATGCGGTGTCGGTGGCCGGGCTTTCATTGATCGGGATCCGATCGTCGACGGACTTCCACGAGCCGTTTTTCTCCTGCTTCTTCGGAATTTCCGCCGCGATCAGCTTCAGGCTTTGCTTTTGCCCCTCCGACAACGAGGGCAACGCACGCCCTGCAATTGCCACGAACACAATCCCCATATTGGAGCCGGGCCGCGGGTCAGGGTTGTCCTTCGGGCCCGGCATGAGCTTGGACGCGATCATTTTCTCGCGGCTGCCGAGCATGCGGTCGGCCGTCTCGGTGACGAATTTCTTGTCGACGGAATACCCCTGCCGCTCGGCCTCGATCATCGACCAGACCGGAAGTGCCACGTGGTGGCACGCGGCACATTTGCGGGTGTTCAACCAGGACGTGCTCTCGGCCTGGAGATACTTCAGACTCCGCTCCACCGATTGATACACCTGCTGCGGCGTCGCCTTGCTGGGACCGGTCGCCGGCTTGTCGGCAAAAGCAGCCGGGCAGAAGTAAAGCGTCGTCATGACAGCGAGGGGCCAGAGGCGGGACATGGATCGATCCTCGGAAGGAACGATGGGCGGGCCGTGGACGCGTCTCGATTGTATACCGCGGCCGCCCGCCGGTGATACTCCATTCGCGGAGGCCAGCGGGAGGCCGGAGACGGTGCGCTCGACACACGCGTACTATTGCACCTCGGCTGAGAATCGCCAGGCTTCTTCAGTCGGCATTGGCGGCAATCGGTGCCGAATCGGTCACGCGTCGCCGAGTATCACGTGCCACCTTTGGGCCCGAAGGCGATATGACCCAAGCGTAAGGTAAGTTGGGTCCTGTCACGAAATCTCGAACCATTTACGGGTACGCCAAGAAACGACCGATAAGTGCCACTTCGCTAAGCACCGGAAAGTCACACGTATTTCGGCATGCGCTTCCACGTGCCAAAAAACGTGTGCGGGGTGCTCTGATGCGTCACTTCAGCAATGAACGCTTTGCAGATGTGCATGGGAAGGATCACAACGCGGGTTCGAGGCGCGCACTGGGGCATGACGCGGCGCGCTTCCAGTTCGCTCAGACCGCGATCATCAGGTCCAACACCAGCACGCCGGCTGCAAGCGTTCCACCATGCTCCGTTTCGACCATGTCACCCGCCTCGTCTACCACGGAGAAGCCCGGTTCAGATTCCAGAACCGTCTTCATCCCACGACGCACGACAGGATGATCGTCGGGCAGGATAATCGAAATCGTCACTGTCCTCGGTCCGCGTGGGACGATGTAGAGGCAGCTCGGCTGTAATCTGCGTCCCGCGAAGCGTCAGGCTCGTCTCGACCGTCAGGTGGCCGTTCAGCAGCTTGACACGTTCCGCCATCCCAACCAGTCCGCTTGAACCTAGCGTTGCCACGGCGACTTCGGGTTCGAAACCGCGACCTCGGTCTTCGATTTGGACGCTTAGCACATCGGCTGTCGTCCAAGCCCTCACAGTGACGTCCTTCACTCCCGCATGGCGGGCCACGTTTGTCAGTGCCTCTTGGACGATCCGATAGGCCGTTGTCTCGACTTCTGGTGCAAGCCGTTCGTCGGATAGACGATGTCTGAAGTCGACCACCACCTTGGTTTGCTTGGTGTAACGCTCGAAAAGCGTGAGGAGTGCGGCTACCAATCCCAGTTGATCCAACGCGGCCGGCCGCAGGTCGAACGATAATTCCCGGATACGCTCGACAAGATCGCCGACGATCTCTCGGGCCTGCCGGCATCTCATGTGGATTGCGTCCGCTTGCGAGTCTCCGTTCGGTGCCAGGAGCAATCCCAGGCCCATCAGCATCTGCCCAATCTCGTCATGCAGCTCGCGCGCCAGGTGACGTCGCTCCTCTTCCTGTACTTCCACCAAACGGCGGGAAAAAGTTTGTAGTCGTGAAGCGTAGTCCGCCCGCGTCTGTTCCTCTTGCCTGCGGTCCGTGACGTCCTGTCCGATGGCGATTCTTACGTCATCGGACAAGCGGATGCTCGCCCAACAGACATCTCGAACGCGTCCATCGCGGACTCTGACCTTGAAGTCGGCCCAAGTTCCAGTGGACTGCCGACTGAATTCCAGCATCCGCTGGCGATCCGCCGGGTCGGGATAGAATTCGGCCCAGATATCGTGTTTTTGAGCTTCCTCCAGTGTCCAACCCATCACGTTTTCCCAATGCCGATTTACCAATTGGATTCGGGCGGCGGAATCCGTGAAGCGGATCATCAGGGGAGTGTGGTCGAAAATCGCCTGAAAAATCTCCTTTTGGTGCTTCAAGTCGTCCTCGGCCCGCTTGCGCTCGGTGATGTCTTGCAGGGTCCCGAACATGCGGACCGGTTTGCCCTCGTCGTCGTACTGCGCCTGCCCTCGAGACTGTGCGATACGCACGGTCCCGTCCGCGTGCAGCAGGCGCAGGCAACATTCGTAGGGCTGGTGATCCTGCAGTGCCCGCTCAACAATTTGCCCCGTCGTCGCTCGGTCGTCCGGATGGACGAAACTCATCCCGCGCTCGAACGTGATCGCCTCTTCTTGGGGCTTCAGGCCGCAGATGCGATAGTGCTCGTCCGACCAGACGATCGTGTCGTTGGCGATATCCCAATTCCAGCTGCCGATGTGGGCCACCTTCTGGGCTTCCGACAGCAGTGCTTCGCTTTGTCGCAGCTTGTCCTCGGCCCGCTTGCGCTCTGTGATGTCTTGCAGGGTCCCGAACATGCGGACCGGTTTGCCCTCGTCGTCGTACTGCGCCTGCCCTCGAGACTGTGCGATACGCACGGTCCCGTCCGCGTGCAGCAGGCGCAGGCAACATTCGTAGGGCTGGTGATCCTGCAGTGCCCGCTCAACAATTTGCCCCGTCGTCGCTCGGTCGTCCGGATGGACGAAACTCATCCCGCGCTCGAACGTGATCGCCTCTTCTTGGGGGTTCAGGCCGCAGATGCGATAGTGCTCGTCCGACCGCACGATCGTGTCGTTGGCAATATCCCAATTCCAGCTGCCGATGTGGGCCACCTGCTGGGCTTCGGACAGCAGCGCTTCGCTTTGTCGCAGCTTGTCCTCGGCCCGCTTGCGCTCGGTAATGTCATGGAACACGACGACGCCACCGCACGGTTTGTTCTCGG
>CAYWOV010000665.1:0-3117 GCA_964459965.1 uncultured Planctomycetaceae bacterium
TCGCGGATTGGATGATTCGCCAACGAGCACCGACAACTTTTACACGATTTTCGACGGGGTCTTCGAAATCGGGGCCGCCGCCGTCACGGTCCACGGTCGCACGGTCGTGCAACGCTATGACGGCCCCAGTAATTGGGACGTCTTGGCTCAGGTCAAACGGCATGCGGGCAACCGCACGGTGCTGGGCAGCGGTGATCTGTTTTCCGCTGAGAGCTGCGTCGAAATGCTGCGGCACACCGGCGTCGACGGGATCAGCATCGCCCGCGGAGCCATCGGCAATCCTTGGATCTTTAAACAAGTGCAAGATGCTCTGGCGGGGCGTCCGATTCGGTGGCCGGGACTGTTCGAGCAGCGAGATGTTCTGGCCGAGCATTTTCGGCTCTCGAACGAGACGTACGGCGAAAAAAGAAGCTGTGCGATGATGCGGAAGTTCGGCATAAAGTACGCGCAATTGCATCCGCGTTCGGCCGACGTGAGGCAGGCTTTTATCCGCGTCGCACAGCCGCTGGACTGGGAAGCCGTCTTGGACCGTTTTTACGCAGAGAACCTTCCGGGGCGTCCGCCCGCGGGACACGGGGATCTTGCCGAGTGCGGGACGGGTGTTGCCGAGGATTGTGCCGAGTGTTAGCACGTTGATTCGCCCCGCGGGCAGGGGTAGACTCGGGAGGAGACCTTTCGCCTCGGCGCACTCATGAGCGATCCTTCGGTCAAGATTCTGCTGATCGAAAGCGATTCCCAGCAAGCCCAGCTGATCTGCGGTCTACTGGAAAAAGCCAAGCGGACACGGTTCTCGGTCGAACGCGTCGAAGCGCTGTCGGCCGGGTTGGCTCGGCTGCAAATCGGCGGAATCGACACGATTCTGATCGATGTGACCGGTTCCGGTTGCGACGACACAGCCGCCGTATCGCAACTTCGCGATGTGGCGTCCAATGTGGCGGTCGTCGTGTTGTGTGATTTGCTGAATGAGTCGCTGGCAGCCCGCGCAGTGGCTGGAGGGGCCCAGGATTATCTGCTCAAGGACGATCTCGATCCCGGCGTCCTTGAGCACGCCGTTCGTTATGCATTGGGCCGCAAGCGGGCCGAGGATGAGCTGCGACATTCGGAGGCCCGGTACCGGTCGCTGGTCGAGAGTCTGCCGCTCAATGTGCTTCGCAAGGACCTCGAAGGCCGGCTCGTTTACGCCAATCAAAACTATCAGAACGAGATCGGTCTGCCGTGGGAGAAGCTCGCGGGAAAGACCGATTACGACCTCTTTCCGCGGCACTTGGCAGAAAAATATCGCCGCGACGATGCGGCCGTTCTGGCGTCGCGGAAAGTCTTCGATGACGTTGAGGAGCACCGCCAGGCGAATGGCGAAACCATTTACGTCCAGGTCCTCAAATCACCCGTATACGACGCACACGGCACCGTGGTCGGCATCCAGGGGATGTTTTGGGATGTGACGGCCCGGCGGCGAGCCGAAGAGGCTTTACGGGCGAGTGATTCGCGTTTTCGCAGTCTCGTGCGGTCGAACGTCATGGGCATCCTCATGGTGCACGCCGACGGGTCGATCAGCGAGGCCAATGACGCGTTTCTAAGCCTAGTCGGCTACACGCGGAAAGATCTCGAAGCCGGCCGCGTACGGTGGGATCGGCTGACGGCGCCGGAATATGCCCCCCTCGATCTGCGGGGCCTGGATCAGCTTAGAACGACCGGCGACTGTGCGCCCTGGGAAAAGGAATTGATTTGCAAGGACGGGAGTCGGGTCCACGTTTTGAACGGGCTGGCTGTGCTCAGGGGTAGTCACGACCGCTGTTTGTGCTTCGTGGTCGATATTTCCACTCAAAAACAGGCCGAAGCACATCTCAAAGCAGCCAAAGAGGCGGCCGATCAGGCAAACCGGGCCAAAAGCGCGTTTGTCGCCAACATGAGCCACGAAATCCGCACGCCGATGAACGCGATTCTGGGGATGACGGAACTCCTGCTGGATACTCCGGTCAACGCCGAACAACGGGATTACCTGACCGTCGTTGAGGAATCGGCCGAGGCGCTGTTGTCACTCGTGAGCAACATCCTCGATTTTTCGAAAATCGAGGCGGGCAAACTCGACATCGAGCCGGTGGAATTTGGGCTCCGCGACTCGGTCGCCGGCATCCTCAAGTCGCTCGCCGTCTCTGCTCACAAGCGGGGATTGGAGATCGTCCTGCGGGTCGATCCGGCAGTCCCCGATCGAGTCATTGGCGATCCCAATCGGCTGCGGCAAGTTCTTGTAAACCTGGTGGGGAACGCGATCAAATTCACCGAGCAGGGAGATGTCGTCGTGCGGATCGCGGTCGATTCGCGCGACGACAAAAGTGTGCTATTGCACGCCTCGGTCAGTGATACGGGAATTGGAATCCCCCCTGAAAAGCGTGACGCCGTTTTTCAGCCTTTTGAACAGGTCGACGGGTCGCGGGCTCGCAAGTATGGCGGAACGGGACTGGGACTGGCTATTTGCTCCAAACTGGTCGAACTTATTGGCGGCCATATCTGGTTCGAGGACAACCCAAAGGGCGGAACAACGTTCCACGCAACGGGACTTTTTGGAGTTTCCGCGGGGATCCTGACGAACGGCGTCGCAAGTCAAAGGGTGGATTTAAGCGGCGCAAAGCTGCTGATTGTCGACGACAATGCCTCCAGCCGGGCTGCGTTGGAAGAATGCCTGCGGGCCTGGGGAATGGTGCCGACAGCGGTGGCCGACGCGCGGGGCGCGATCGAGTTGATCGGGCAAATGTCCGCTGTCGAGAAGCCATTCGCCGCGGCCTTAGTGGATGCGCACATGCCCGGGTTTGACGGGTTTTCCCTGGTCCAATGGATCAAGCGGGAAGCGCCGTCTCGGGTTAAGTCGTTCGTCATGTTGCTGGCCTCTGTCAATCGGGCCGCGGAGAGCGCTCGCTGCGATCAGGTCGGCGCGGCGGCCTATCTGATCAAGCCGATCGACCATTCCGAACTCTTCGACACACTCCTGGCATTGTTGTGCGGCGACGAATCGGCGACGGCGGTCGTGTTACCGGAAACCGCTGCAGAGCCCAAATATCGCGTTACGGGGCTAAAAATTCTGCTGGCCGAAGACAGTCCATTCAACCAGAAGCTGGCGGT
>CAYWOV010000666.1:0-3117 GCA_964459965.1 uncultured Planctomycetaceae bacterium
GAGCGGAGCCTCGAACGGCTCACCGCCGTCAAGCGCCACCGACTGCGGTCCGCCGTCGTTCCGCTTCGGAACCTGCATCTGCGAACTCTTGTTATCGAATGACTTGTCACTATTGTCTGAACCGAAGGGCGAAGTGTTGTTGTCAGTTGGGGCCGGCCCAGCCGACGGCCCCGGTGAGCCTCGCGGCGGTCCCAGCTCAGACGGCGGCGGAACCGGCACGTCGGATCGCGGTGATGAACCAATCTGCGGTTCGCTAAATGTTGACGGACCGTTGTTGAACGACTGGGTCGGCGCACCTGGCATTGGTGCCAACGAACTGGGACCGCCGGGCTGCGAATTCATCGGCATTGGCGCGGGCGTCGGTCCCGGTCCGGCGGGTGCCCACGTCCCGCTCGGGCCAGGCATCGCCTGCGGCCCTAATTGGGGCGGCGGATAAGTGGTTCCAGGCGAGACAATGGTCCCGGGGGGCGCCACGAAGCCCTGATTGGGCTGAGCGTAGTAACCGGGATAGGTCTGGTAGCCGTAGGGAGTGGGCGTCCAGCATCCAACGAGGATGAGAGGCGCAATTCCGCACAGAGCGCGGAACGTCCAGCGCGTGGCCTTCATGGGTCAGGTCCTTGCGAAGCGTCGGTACGAGAACGACGGGGAATCGTGCTCGAGCGGGAGTGACGGCGCCGTATCGCATTCGGGTCATCGGGGGGACGAAGAGACACGGCGCAGCATTTCGTCCCCTAACTTGGGCGGGCGGAATTCTACGAATGCGCCGGATTCTGTCCAGACCGAGTTCTACATCCGTTCAAGGCGGGGGATTTTGTCTTGATTTCCCTTAGTTGGCCGCAATGCTCGGGAACGAGAGGGAGCTAAGGAAAAAGGCAATCAGAGCCGCCAATAGATTCCGCGCTTTTCAAGAAAGCGGACTAACAGATATGTGATCGCAAAGGTGATTGCGAAGCCGGCCAGGCAAAATACGAGGGACGCGTTGTGCGGGACGACCACGGCCAAAACAAGCGCCAACCCGCCATGCACGAAATAGGCGGCCAAAGGATTTGTTCCAAATGTGCGAAAGAGGCCGACGCGCCATCCGCCAACGTCGCAAGCGGCCACGAACAGCCCGAAGAGTGCGAATTGGAAACCGGTGGCGAACGTCACGAACGAGAGATTGGGCATGCGTTTTCCCAACATCCAATAATTTCGCAGCCGGTGCTCGATGCAAGGTGACGGATCGATCTGCGGATCGTCGGCCGGCGGAGCAACGAACGGCGGCTCGGCGAGGAGATCTCCGAGTGGACGTCCGCGCAACCGCTCCCAAGGCGGCATCACGGGACTTTCCGCCAGCGTCAAGTCCGCAAACTCGCGTTTCAGATCCTCGAGGGTTGCGATCGTGCCTTCCAATCGTTCGATCGTCGCCAGTTCCTCGGCAGATGCCGGACTCTCCGCGCCCGATTCCCTGAGTTTTTGTAGCGCGGCTCGTTGCTGCCCGATCGCGCCGGCCAGCGAGGCTTTATCCGTTTCCTGGCGGACATGGCGCTGACGCATCTCTGCTAGTTCGGGCGCGGAAAGGTCGTAGAACCGCGTGAGGCACGACATGGAATAACCGATGGCCATGAACGCAATGCCGCACACCGCGAGTTTTGAAATCGCCGCCGCGGGCGATGCCGACCCTGCAACCAGGTCGTAGGCGAGAGTCCCTCCCAACATCACGATGCCCCAATTGATCGGGCCGAAAATGCCACCATCCCATCCGCGGTCGTCCCCCGTCATCCACACGTTCGACATCCAGTTGCCGTTGACGCCGAACAAAAAGTCCCAATTGAACCAATATGAGAGGAGACCATGCGCGACACCGAGTGCGGCGATTACTAAGAGCCGCGTCCTGAACCGGCAACCAACCCAGGGAAGGACGACAAGCTGTGTCGCGCCAATAATGGCGAGCGTCTCCCACAGCTCGGACTTAATCAGCTTGGCGGCCAGAATTCGCCAATGAACAAGCAGCTGACGCTGCCAACTCAGAGCCCGCCAGGCGCGGAGCCGCTCGATCGAGGCTGCGATGAGAGTGGTGTGGCGATGGGAAAGGACAGAGGGGTGAGGTGTGAGAATCGGCTGATCGTGGCTGAGGTCCGTGCCGGGCATGCGAAGCATGCTTTCTGTTTGTCCCTCTTGCTTCTCTCTTCCCTTTTCGCTCGCCTCTCGCCCGAACTCCGGCGGCATTTCTCGGAATTGAATCCATCGGGGGATGTCGCCGACGAAACAATAAATCAAAAGCGAGAGAAACAGCAATTTCCCGCTGCGACGGACGTAACTCGAGGCCGTTTGCAGTCTGCCCGATTTCTGACGCCGTTTGAGGTAAGTCAAACGGAATGCAAAGCCGACGACGAACAGGAAGCCCGGCATGATCGTGTCGGCATAGCTGAAGTACGTGTCATTGTGCTTGAGGAGCGTGTGAATCGCGGCAAACGGAGCCAGGAAGTTGACCAGGCACATCCCGGCGATCGTGTAGCCGCGGAACTGGTCGAGCGAGGTCAGTCTGGGCTGGATTGCAACGGGGGACGACATGCGCAACTTCGTGTTGAGGTCCTAAAGCGCAGCATATCGGCCCCTTGGACGAAGGTGAATCAACACGTCAAACTGGCTGTGATTGAACGATCTCGTGCGGCCGCCCGGGAACTCGAGTTTGCGACCAAACGAAGTCTTTCGGCCAGCCGAAAACGCATCCGGCACGTCGACTCGCCGCAGATTCAGGTGACATTCAGGTAATCGCTCCGAATTGTGAAGAATCTCACAGTAGGCGGCTCGGCAGGTCATGACTTTTGTCCAAACGCCAGTTTTTCCGTAAAATAGGTTTGAATTTATGATTGCCACTGCGTGAGAATGAGGCTGAAGCAAAATCAGGTGCTTCATAACGGGCCTGTCTCACATCGGTTTAGGGATGCGGATGTCGTCGCGGCATTTCTGCCGTGGCAACGCTGAGTGCTGTACGCAGAAATGTGATGCGGAAACATGCGCACGTACGCGGTGGGCAGCCGGCGGAAAGGGGAGGCTCGTCGGGCAATCTGCCCCGGGCTGGCTCAATCGGGTTGCCAACTCGTGTCGCGTATTCCAGGCGGGATTCTTAAGCGG
>CAYWOV010000667.1:0-3107 GCA_964459965.1 uncultured Planctomycetaceae bacterium
ACGCCAACAGACGAACGCCAAGGACGGAGTTTTTGTCATGAATGTTTGGCCTGGTGGCGCGGCTGAAGCCGCCGGTGTCCGGCCGGCGCGGAGGGCCTTTAATGGGATTGTCTTGGGCGATTTGATCACGGCGATCGACGGGACGCCGATCCCGGACACGAAAGCGCTTGTACAAATCGTGTCTCAAAAGAAGGTGGGAGATGTCGTCCATTTAACCATCGATCGCGGCGGTGCGACGTCGGATCTTCCGGTCACGCTCCGTCCGCAGCCGCTCGGATCGGACCAAGGCCGCCGTCTAGATTGACAACTTTTTTGCCCGGATTAGGATGGAGATCGAGCGCGGCGGCACTTGAAGTACGCCTAGAATCGCTGGCCGCGCGGGGGCGCAGAGCCGTGGCGTGGGCTTTCTGTTGAGGATGAATTGATGCGCGGTCGCGTCGTATCGGCTCCCAAGGCTCCGACGATTACAAAAGAGCAAGGCGTGACCGTCATCGCTCTGGGAGCGGACTACGAGAACTTAAACGAGTCCGGCCTGGAAGCGCTCAACGGGATGCTGCTCAAGACGGCTGCCGAGGCCGATCCTCCACTGCTTGTGCTCGACCTTTCGCACCTAAGGTACTTCGGCTCTGGTTTCATCGAAGCACTGTTTCGTGCGTGGAACGTGCTGAATGCCCGCCCGGGTGGCCGGTTGTCCCTCTGCGGGCTGACAGCCTATTGCCGCGAGGTCGTCGAAATCACGCACCTCGATCAGCTGTGGCAAGTCTTTGAGACGCG
Organism: uncultured Planctomycetaceae bacterium; assembly: GCA_964459965.1. Classification (GTDB taxonomy): domain Bacteria; phylum Planctomycetota; class Planctomycetia; order Planctomycetales; family Planctomycetaceae; genus DASPSM01. The sequence goes on from CAYWOV010000667.1 coordinate 775, forward strand.
CGATGAGGCCGTTCGCTTCGTTCGCCAGGGATGACGCGAGTTCGTCTCAGGGGCTACGGTGCGGTTCTCGGCGTCTGCCGCGAGCGGTCCTCGAGTCGGATGGCAGTGGAATCGCACCGGGCGAATCGCGATCTGCGAACCGGAAATTCGATCGGCGGCTGAAGCCGGCATCAGTCCGCCAGAGGAAACCCTTCGGCCATCTCGGCGTCGCGAGATTCCCGTGCGAGGATGTCGATTCGAAACGCCGCTTCGCCTTCTTCGATATCGATCAGCGTAAGCACACGGTCTCCGATGCGGACCGCGTCGCCGACGGAAAGCTCGAACTCGTGTGTCTGCACGCGCTGCCTCCTGCCGTGTTTCAGACCTCTCACTGATTCCCGTCGAGGGAGCCGAATATAGCAATCGATTTGGTTCAAGTAAATGGCTTTCGGGTCGCATCCTGACGTCGAACTCACATCCGAAGCGATCGATCGCGTCCTCGTCGCGCGCGGCGTACAATTTTGCCTGACATCGTCCTCCGCGCCGAGCGGCCCGCTCTTGATCTCGATACGGATTCCGGCATGCTGCCGCTGCAATTTCATCCTCTGCTCAAGCGCATTCGTTGGGGAGGACGCCGCCTGGGAACGGCGCTCGGCAAGCCGATCGGCGAGGAGAACGATTACGCGGAGAGTTGGGAAATTGCCGACTGCGGCAACGATCAGAGCACGGTGGTCGACGGACCGTTCGCCGGATGGACGCTGGCCCGTCTCGTCGCGACCGAGGGGAACGCCGTCTTCGGACGCGATCGCGTTCCGGTGCACTTTCCGCTGTTGATCAAGTTTTTGGATTGCAACGACAGGCTTTCGGTGCAAGTGCATCCGAATGATCTGCAAGCGCAGAAAATGGGCCGCGGAGACAACGGCAAAACCGAGGCCTGGTTCATTCTCGAGGCCAGGCCCGAGAGCCGGATCTATGCAGGGCTGAAGCCGGGCGTCGATCGCGGATCGCTCGAAAAGCACCTCGATGCGGGGACGGTCGAGGATTGTTTGCACAGTTTTCCGGCCAAACGCGGCGATTGCATCTTCATTCCGGCCGGAACGGTGCACGCCCTTGGCGAGGGAATCCTGCTGATGGAGGTTCAGCAATCGAGCGACGTGACGTTCCGCCTGTTCGATTGGGGGCGTCTCGGACCCGATGGCAAGCCGCGGCAACTTCACCGCGACGAGGCACTGGCATGCACCGATTTCGATCGGGGGCCCGTGAATCCGATCGATCCCATTGCCGTGGAATCGGGAACCGAGCGGATGGAAGAACTTGTTCGCAGTGATTACTTTGTGCTGCGGCAGCGGACCTTTTCACACACGCTGCGGCGCGAAGACAATGACCGATTTCGCGTGCTGATGCCGCTGGGTCGGCCGATCAATGTTCGCGCAGACGACTATGAGAAGTTGCTCCGCTTGGGAGACACGCTGCTCGTGCCGGCAGCGACCAAGAATGTCACGCTTTCCTCAGCGGGGCGGTCCGTCTTCCTGGAAATTTCATCTCCCTGAAGGTTATGAGGCGAAACTTCGCCACTCATCACGTTCGAACTCATCGAGCGTTGCCAACAGCGTCGATTGAATCTCCTTCAGACGGGTCGGCCCTTCCAGTTTTCGGCCCATCCGATCGGTGAGGTAAAACACGTCGACGACCTGGTCGAGGTGCGTGGCAATCTTGGCCAAAACGACGGAAAGATCGAGCTCGAAGATCTTTCGGGAGAGCGTATACAGCAGGCCCGGGCGGTCGTGCGAGAACACGTCGACGACCGTGAAGCGCTCCGAGGAGCTGCTGTCGACGACGACACGAGCGGGAAGGTCGGAAACAGGCTGCGGCTTTCCGCCCGAACCAAAGCGCCGATGCCTCTGGAAAAGCTCTTCGACGCGAATCCGGCCGGAGAGCGTGTCCTTAATGGCGTCGGCCACTTCGTCGATTCGCTCGGGCGGAACCGGTCCGGCGAAATCGCCGTCATGCACGCGAAAGCCGTCGATGACAAATCCGTCGGCCGTCGTGCAGATTTGGGCCGACGCGATCTCGAGCCGTTTGGCCGTCAAAACGCCGGTTGCCTTGTAAAAGCAACCTTGAACGACATTCTCGTGCGTCATGATTCGGTATTCGACGGTCTGAGTCCCGGCGTCGAATTGCCCCTCGACCTGGATTTGACCGGGGCTGTAATTGAGGATCGAGCGAAGATCGAGGGCGATTCGCTCGGGAGCCGTCGTGTTGAGGAAATGCGCCGGAAGTCTCTCGAGCAAAGCGCGGATCTTTGGCTGATCGGCCCCGCTTCGGCCAACGAAGCCCGGGTCAAGGGCGATTTG
>CAYWOV010000668.1:0-3105 GCA_964459965.1 uncultured Planctomycetaceae bacterium
GACGTGGTCCTCGTTGTGCTCCTGCAAGCCCATGTCGATCAGGTAGCTTCCGCCGCGAACGCCCTGCAAAATGTTTTTAATGTGATGACTCAACATGGCAATCGTCTGGCCCATAGCTGCGAAACGCTCCGCCTTGAGCAGTGCCTCTTGGTAGCGGCTGTTCTCGATCGCCAAGGCCGCCTGACTGCCGATTGCCACCAAAAGCCGCAACTGTTCGTCGGAAAACTTGTGAGTCAATCCCCCTTCAAGGACGACCCGTTCCGCGGGCGTGGTCGTGTCGACATAGATCACTCCCGGCACGTCGTAACGGCCCTGCATGGGAACGCACATGGCTTCGCAGATGCCGGCTTGCAGAATGCTCTGTCCGGGAGCAAACCGGCGATCGGAACGCGCGTCCGAGGTTCGAACACCCTGGCCCTTTTTCAGAACGTAGTCGACGATGCTCCTCGAAACGGGCATCCGCGTCGCCTGATCGGCCCGGCGGCCAAAGCTGATCACCTTGGGAACGCTTTGACCTGTTTGGGGATCGGTGATTAGCATGCAGCCGCGATCGGCCCCGACGACTCCAATCGTCAGGTCAAGGATCCGCTTCAGCATTTGATCGACCGAAAGCGAAGGGCTGACCGCCTCTTCCGCGATGCGATAGACCGCCTGCAAATTCGAGAGCGCCTGGGCCGAGGCCGACTGACGCGGGACGGTTATGCGGTCTGAGGTTGCCTGGTGGGAGTCTTGCCCCACTTCGGCAACGATGTTCGATCGATCCTCCGAATTGGGTTGACCGACCAAATCGATCCGGTCCGCCACCTCTTCGCCGTCGTCGGTGCTGGCCGATTGGTGAAACAGGAGCACCGTACGGCCGATTTGAAGCTGGTCGCCGTCGTGCAATTCCTTCATCCGCACGGCAGCGCCGTTAACCAGCGTTCCATTGGCGCTGTCCCGGTCGCGCACGACGAACAGCCCGTCGCTGAAGTGGATCGAGGCATGCTGCCGGGACGCTTCCGTGTCAACGATGCGAATATCGTTTCGGGTGCCCCGTCCCAGCGAGACAAGGTTCGGCCCGATCTCGAAGCGAGCGCCTTGGTCGGCCCCGCGAATGACCAGGAGAGTCGCTTTCGACAAATCCGTTTTCTCGTCGGTTCCCACGCCCTTATGATACCAACGGGCCCGACGCGCTTCACCGTTGGCATCGGCGGACGTGCGAAGTCTTGCCCATTGCAGCGTCGCTCGCCGGTTCCGTCGATCCGCAAGGCCCACAGGATGGGAAGGACGGGGAATATGCGGGCGAACGACGGACCGTAGTGGCTCTGGTCTTTAGACGGTCAGCAGTCGGCCGCGGCCAGGAGACGCTCGATGGTGCGGATCAGTTCACCGTATTGGAACGGCTTTTCGAGATAATGCTCGACTCCCCCGCGCTGCGAAGGGCCGTCCGCCTTGGTGGCCCCAATGACAATCCGCGGAACGTCTTGCCATCCATCGGATGTCGGGATTTGTTCCGGACCGTCTTCGACATGCAACACAACGACGCTTGGTCGCCGTTTTGCCGCGAGTCGACCTCCGGCATTCTCACCCGTGACCGCGCCGCGAATGCGATCGACCTTGAGACCTCGCGGTTCCAGGACCGCCCGCAGCACTTCTTCCGTCTCGGAAAGACCGTCGACGACAAGCACGCGCTGCGCTAGAGTCACGCGACAATCCTTCCCGGCCCGCAAAGTCCGCGAACTCCGTGTCAAGCGGAAATCTTCGCGGCATGTTGTGACGTTCGTGGGGGCGATGGACCGGTTGGCCGGCCTCGATCGTGGGGCGGGAGAATATCCAGATCCCAGGGACGTGTCAAAATCAAAATTCACGCCAACAAACCGCGGACGATGTTGCCGTGCACGTCGGTAAGGCGGAAGTCACGGCCCTGGAAGCGGTAGGTGAGCCGCTCGTGATTGATACCCAGACAGTGCAGAATGGTGGCATTTAGATCGTGGACATGAACTGAGTCGCGAACGATGTTGTAGCTGAAATCGTCCGTCTCGCCGTAGACGATTCCCGGTTTCACTCCGCCGCCCGCCATCCACATGCTGAAGCAGCGAGGGTGGTGGTCGCGGCCATAGTCTTCGCGAGTCAGGTTTCCCTGGCAATACACGGTGCGGCCGAATTCGCCACCCCAAATCACCAGCGTATCGTCGAGCATGCCGCGTTGCTTCAAGTCCTTGACGAGGGCCGCGCACGGTTGATCGATGTCGCGGCATTGCAGCCGCATGTCGGTGGGCAGGTTGCCGTGATGGTCCCAGCCTCGCTGGAAGATTTGGATGAAGCGCACGTCCCGCTCGGCGAGCCGCCGGGCCAACAGGCAGTTGGAGGCGACCGTTCCGGGAATGTGCACGTCCGGACCGTACATCTCGAGGATATGCTTTGGCTCATTCGCCAGATCGGTCAGTTCGGGAACCGACGTTTGCATCCGGTAGGCCATTTCATATTGCGCGATGCGTGTGTTGATTTCCGGATCGCCGACGGTGGCCAGCTCCTTCTGATTGAGCTCGGCCAGCGCGTCGAGCATTCGTCGGCGCGAGTCGGAATCGACGCCGGGAGGATTCGAGAGATAGAGCACGGGGTCGCCTGACGAACGAAGCGCAACCCCTTGGTATTTCGACGGCAGAAAGCCAGATCCCCACAGGCGCGAGAAGACGGCCTGAGCGTCGCGCTTTGAACTCCAGGTCGAGTGCAAGACAACGAATGTCGGCAAGTTGCCGTTCAAGCTCCCCAGGCCGTAGGAGACCCACGCGCCTATGCTTGGGCGTCCGGGCTGTTGCGCCCCGCTGAAAACGAATGTGCAGGCGGGGTCGTGATTGATCGCGTCCGTGTTCACACTACGTACAATCGCCAGGTCGTCGACGATCTTGGCCGTATGCGGCAACAGCTCGCTGACCCAGGCACCCGCTTGCCCGTGGCGTCCGAATTTGAACACCGAGGGGGCAATCGGCAACCGTTTCTGGCCCGATGTCATCGTCGTGATCCGCTGGCCCATTCGTACCGAATCGGGAAGATCACTGTCGAATAAGTCGGTCAGTTTCGGCTTGTAGTCAAATGTCTCCAACTGAGACGGCGCGCCGTTCATCG
>CAYWOV010000669.1:0-3104 GCA_964459965.1 uncultured Planctomycetaceae bacterium
GGCATCGACATGCAGGGAACGACCGGCAACACGGTGGTCGGCAGCCTGATCGGCACCAGTGCCATTGGCAGTTCGCCTTTGCCCAATATGGGCGACGGCATCCTCGTCAACAACAGCTCCCGCAATACGATCGGCGGCGTCACCGCTCCGAATGGCCCACGCGGACCGGCCAACGTCATCGCCTTTAACGATCTCGACGGTGTGTTCATCCAATCGGGCATCAACAACGGCATCCACGAGAACTCGATCTTTGGCAATGGCGGCCTCGGCATCGACCTGGGAGCGGGAGCCAACCTGAATCAGGCGGCCCCGGCACTGACCTCCGTCACGACGGGTGCGCTCACCATCCAGGTCTCCGGCACGCTCACGAGCCGGCCGAAAACGACGTTTACCGTCGAGTTCTTCGCCAACAGCACGAGCGGACCATCGGGCCGCATCTTCCTCGGTCTCTTGAAAGTGAAGACGAACGCCGCGGGCGTCGCCGCATACACCTTCAAGCACGCACTCCCGCCAGCCGGCGCCAACTTCATCACGGCAACGGCGACCGACCCGAACAACAACACCTCGCAGTTCTCTCCGGCCGTGTCGTAACATCGATCGTCGCAATTGTCTCGAATTGCCTCGACCCGGCAATCGAGCGCGCTAATGCGGCATTCACGGGTGTGCTTCGGCCGACCTAGGCCTGGCATCCAGTATTCGGACCGTGTTTCCGCGGCCCATTGCGAGACGATGGCCGTCTGGGCTGAAGGCCAAGGCCCGGTACGATAGCCTCTCGGCCCCTCCAAAAGTCAGCAGTTCCTGGCCGCTCGCAACGTCCCAAATCTTTGCCGTGCCGTCTTGGCTGCCCGAAACAAGGCGTCGGCTGTCGGGACTCCAAACAACATTCAAGACGATATCCGAGTGCCCGCGCAAAACGCGGGGCAAGCTTGGCCACCTCCAACGGGTCCACGGATCCCAGACTTGGATTTCTTCGCTCTTGGAAAGAGCGACCCATCGTTCATCGGGGCTCGGATAAAGCTGTCCTCGCGCGGGAGCGCCGACGACTCGCAGCCGGCCGCCCATCGGGTTCCAAGCCTTGCCGTCGTTAAAAGTGTCAAACCGAAGTTCTCCGCTGCTGCTTCACCCGACAAGAGTGACTCCGTAATTCAGCTTGTCGCTGTAATCGAAGACCTCGCGCCATGTGTCGTTCTCCCAGATTTTGAGCGCGGTCCATCCGCAGGCCGCTGCAAGGCATTTGCCGTCGGGACTCCAGGCGAGCCTCCCCTCGGCGTCCGATGTGCCGGCGAAGGGAGGCAACTGTTGCAGAACCGCGGCAGGCTGCCAGTTGACCGTCTTCCAAATTCTGACGGTGCCGGTCCCGTCGATCGCGGCCATTTGCGAACCGTCCGGATTCCAAGCCATATTGACCATACTTACGCCGACCGGTGATTGCGGGCTCAGACTCCATTCAAGGGTCTTGGTCGACTTGCCGTTTTCGCTGTCCCAGATAACTACGCTCTGCTTGGAACCGGTCGGGCGGATGAATTCGCCCGATCCTGCGGCGAGGCACCGCCCGTCTGGCGACCAGGCCAGCGAATGAATTTCTCCGCGTGGGCCGAGCAGAGTGAGCGGTTCTTTTCGCGGACTCGTATCCCAGATTGTGACCTAGTCAAAACCTGTTGCCAGCCGTTTCCCGTCCGGGCGCCAGGCGAGATGCCGATTCGAACGACCGACGAGCGTAAGCACCGTTTTCTTCGCCTCGGCGTCCATGATCGCGGTCCTCGTGTTGATGACGCCCGTGGCCAACAGCTCGCCGTGCACGCTCCAAGCCTGCTCTTGCCACGTCAGGGTGGCCGGCAGACCCAAACGATATTCTCCCGACGCGAGATCGAACACATGGTAGTAGTCCGAGACGCACTTGAAGTCGGTGCTGCAAGAGATCGCCTTGCCGGGAACCGTCCGGATCTCTCGTCCGGTGGCGGCGTCCCAGATCTTCGTCTCGCGTTCGCCGGACGTGAGAAGTTGCTTATCGTCGGGGCTCCAAGCAATCAACATCGAAGTGTCGGCGAGCAGCTTGGGATCCTTGGGATGACCGGCCAGCGTCAGCACCTTGGTCGCGCTGGCGAGGTCCCAGATTTCAACGCGTTTCTCGCTCGTCGCAAACGCCAGGCGGCGTCCATCTCGGCTCCATGCGAGGCCGACCAGCGGCTCCGTATATCCCTGTTCGCGACCCGCCAGCGTCAAGACCTTCCGGCGGTCGACAACATCCCACACGGCAACTTCGGGAGACGCACGTTCGATTGCCGCCAGGCGTCTTCCATCGGGGTGCCAGGCAAGCCACTGGGCGGGCGGAGTGAGCGTGCAAACTTCGTTTCCGCTTTCCGGCTCCCAGATTTTGATTTCCGACCAGGTGGCGCCCGCTAGCCAGCGACCGTCCGGGGACCAGGCCAGCGAGGAAACGACGAAGTTCGTTCTCGGCTGCCAGCTCGGCACTAACAATCGCCACAAGCGACCGTCGGGTTGGCTCGATTTGTCTTCGATTGTATTTAGAATTCGCGATTGTCGGCGGAGATAGTACCACTCCCAACCTCTGAGATCGGGCTGTCCCGGCTGCGGCACGTGCCGCTCGAGCAGGTCTGCCAGCCTTCCGTCATCTCCCGCTTGCCGGGCCTCTTCCGCCAGGTTGATGTGGGCCGCATAAAGCGTTCGCTCCGAGCGTTCCAACGCCGTCGTGCTAAGAAAATATCCGAGTGCGGTCACGAGGATGACTGCGATCAGCAGCGACGCCAGCAGAGCCGCCATGCCGGCGACCAGAGGCTTTCGCTTGCACCAGCGCCAGAGTCGCGCGGTTTTCCCGAGCGGGCGGGCGTGGATTGGCTCGCCACGCAGGAACCGCCCAAGCTCATTGGCGAGTTCCTCGGACGAGCGGTAACGCTGCAGCGGTTCCTTCTGCAAGCACTTGAGGCAGATCGTCTCCAGATCGCGCGGGACGTTCGGATTCAGAAGTCGAGGCGATACGGGCTCGGCGTTCAAAACCTGATTCAGTGTGGCGATCAGCGATTCACCGAGGAACGGCGGCCGGCCCGTCAACAGCTCGTAGAGCACGGCGCCCAGCGAATAGACGT
>CAYWOV010000670.1:0-3099 GCA_964459965.1 uncultured Planctomycetaceae bacterium
GCCGGCGCATCGACCGGCAATTCTGCGCTGCATTGCGGACACAGCTGTGCTTCAGCCATGGGCGGATCTCTTTGAGGGATGCTGAACTCCACCTCTTACTGAAGCGAATTCCGGGATAGGTTACACGCCCAAAAATTACTCGAATTTGTCGGCTTGCGACGATTCTCGGGCGAACGCTCACTCAAGAAACGATCAACCACGGAATTCGAGAATCATTATGAACCGCGAAGAACACAAAGGTCACGAAGAAAAACCCGCTGGCTTGAGCTTTGTGTCCTTCGGGCCCTTCAGGTCTTTCAGCTCTTGCGTAAACGGAACGCGCTCTGAGCGTTACGGCGTCGGCAGCGGCTTGAGTTGGCCCAGCATGGAATAGAGCCGGATGAGGGCCGTATCGAGCATGGACTCGCCGGCGCCGACTTCGGTTCTCGCCACGACGCCTTCTGCCCCGTAACCGCCTTCGACGGCCGCGCGGATCGTCGGGAAATAGCCGAAGTAGCCGTTGGCGTAACCGGCGAAAAACGAGGTTTTGAGCGGCGAGCGGTCGCGGAAGCTCAGGCCGAAGTCAACGAACGGTTCGCCCGGCATTCCCGCGATGGCGATCTCACGATTGATCACGAGCGTCGTCAGCGGCAAGTCGAGCGGCGTGGCAAGGTACTTGCGGTAACGCTCGAACGTCGCCGGCTTAAGTTCGCTCTTGAGCGGGGCCAGCAGTTTTTCCGCGTCGTAGCGCGGCTTGAAGTGGCGGACTTCGAGCGCGAATTGCAGCTCCGGGTGCGCGGGCGTGCGGGGCAAGATCGATTTCGCCACCCGCAGCGCCTCTTCGCCCAGCTTGCGGCCCGTCTCCTGCATCAGCCTTTCGGCGTCTTCGTCGAGCCGCATTTTGTCGAAGAAGGGATTGATGTCGCCGGCGGCTCCCTGCAGGAAAAGCGAGACGGCCTCCGGGCCGAGTGCGTGTTCCACAACCGCGGCCGTCGCGCTCGGGTAATCGGCCGAGTATTTCAGGTTGTCGGGACCGAACACCACTGGATGGCAGGCGTAATTCACGACGACGGCCAGCACCCGCCCTCCGGGTCCGTCGATGCGGATCACGCCGACCCGCGGGTCGAGCGGATGCGTGGGCGTTTTGGTCGCGTTCCGCCACAGCATCTTGACGGTGCCATCGGGCTGTACGTAGCGCCGGTTATGCCCGATGAAGACTTCGCCCTCGCCCGTGCCGATCGTTGCGGGTTGCAAGCGAATGGCCGCCTGCTCGATGGCAGCCGAAATCCGCTCAAGAGCCGTGCTTTCCCAGGCGGGCCGCTTTCCGGGCGGGTACGAGTCGTCGATGGCCGGCGCGGAGTGCGTGTGCGAAGCAAAGAAAAAGACCTGTTCGACCTTGGCCGACGTCCGCACGCGGTCGCGAACGAAGTTCATCGAATCGAGTCCGAACGTCCGGCCCAAGTCGAGCGTGACGAGCGCGAGCCGACGCGTGCCATCGTCCAGCAATAGCACTTTGGCGAAGAGCGGATCGTGAGTCCCCGTGGCCGGCCCGCTCCGGTCCGAATATCCCCACAACTCCCGACTATCAGCCGGCGTGATTTCCGCTTTCCCCGCAGCCGCCCGAAACTCGGCCGACAACGCAGCCGAGGTCGTAAACGCGACGGCCGCCAACAATCCGATGAGAACCAAAGCACCGCGCGCGAGTTTGCGACAGCCGTAGGGTGGGACCAGCGAGGCTTTGCGAGCGCCGGCCCACCATATTGCGTACGTTCGCAAAAACATCCTCCATGATGGACCGACTGCCGGAAGCCGGCCTTGTCCCAGCCGACGAGTCTCTGGCGACCGGCCTGAGATTCCCAGCGACCGCCTAATCCTGCCTGCATGAACTTCGCGAGTCATTGAGCACGACCTCAAAGAATGATCAAGAGGAATCTCGAAAGTCATGATGAACCACAAAGAACACGAAGGTCACGAAGAAAAACCGGATTGCTTCGTCTTTGTGTACTTCGTGCCCTTTGTGATTTTCAGATCGCGACATCGCCCGAGATTGCAAACGATGATCGCAGAATTGATAAATGATCGCGAAGGAAATCGGAGTTGCCTCCGCGTCATACCAGTGCGGCGTTTTGACCGATGTTCAAGGCCTATTACTCTCGCCGCATGACGGAAATCCTCGGGACGAAACCGAGCGCGAGCGACGGCCTCGGCGACGAGGCCGTGCGCCACGAACTGCGAAAGCGCAAGCTCGCGCTTCCCCGCGCGCTGGTCGAATATTACGTCCTCGCAGGCAAGCATGCGATTAACACGCAGCACAACCGGCTGTATTCAATCGCCGAACTTGTCTGGATGGATGACCGGCTGGTCTTCATGGAAGAGAATCAGGAAGTCGTCTATTGGGGAATCGCCCGCGACGATCTCAAGAAGGCGAACCCGATTGTTTGGCAAGGCGTCAATGAGACTCCAATGGAATGGCACGCGGAAGACTACAGGCTTCATCAATTCCTGATGGCGACCTGGAATTGGACGCTCCATGGTATTCAGGAAAAGCCGGAGCGAGCATGAATCCCGCGCATGCCGATTTTCGTCTCTCGACGACACTTGACTGGGAAGCGGCATGCACAGCATGCCCAATGGGCCTGCTGTTATCCTCGACTTTGCCCCCGCTCGGCCCTCTGCCCTCGACCTGTAGCAATCGCCGCCGAAATCAGGACTACCCAACTGACGTGAAGGAATTGCGAAACGGTCGAATTGCGTTGGGGGAACGGATGGTAAAGCGAAGACACTGGCGAGCCCCCGGCTTCATGAGCCGGCCTTCGCCAGTGGCACTCCGAGCGGGTGCGCCGGGTTTTTGGATTTAGGAACCTACTGAAACCGGACGCGATTCAGCCCTGCCTCGCCGACGATATAAGCCAAATCCACCGGCGGCGAAGAAGCCCGTGGCAAGCAGCGTGATGGAAGCGGGCTCAGGGGTAGCGGCGGCCGGATCCCAGCCGAGGGCTTCATCAAGCAGAATGTCAGGCGAGCTGAGGACGGCGGTTCCGTTCGTCTGGTAATTGTAGGGATCGCTCGGGACGCCAATCCAGTCTGAACTGTCTGAGATATTGGACCATTGACGGCCGC
>CAYWOV010000671.1:0-3094 GCA_964459965.1 uncultured Planctomycetaceae bacterium
TGGGAATGTCTTTCGTCCGCTGGTCGTGTTGGAGATTGGCGAGCACGACTAACCCGTTCATTCGCGGCATCCTCACGTCGAGCACGATGGCTGCGGGATGCCTCTTTCGGGCGACATCGATTCCTTCGTGGCCGTTGTTAGCCGTCAGCGTCTCGTAACCGGCCGCCCGCAAGCGAAGGCTCGCGCCAAAGGCCACATCATGGTCATCATCGATCAGCAGTACGGCGTCTGTTGTCATCGGGCACCTCGACTGAAATCGTCCGCCTCGATCGGCAGAACCTGCAGAGCCTTCAGCAAAGACTGAGCGCATGGGGCTGGATTAAGCGTTCGACCTCGGCGAGAACCTCTGCCGCCCCGTTCGTGAGGTGCCAGGTCCCGACCGACTCGATTGCAATCGTCGGCAACGGTTCGCCGGGCCGGTTTCGATTGAGCTTTTGCCGCGCCTCCTCCGCCCGATTAACAAAGGCGCAGATCTCCGACTGTTTGCAGGGGATCGCAAGCAACCACCGCTCGTGGTCGATCCTGAAGATCAGGTCTTGCCGACGAAGAAGCATGTTGAGAAAGGTGTTGACGTCTTCGGCTAGCGATCCCACTGATAGGCCAATTGTTGTCGCCGTCATCAACGAAAGAGAGGAATTCCCGTTTCGCAGAGAGGCCCGGCGATTCACGTAGCGCGACATGACTTCCAGCGGTTCGGCAACCGGCAGTGTGAACGAAAAGGTGCTGCCGGCGCCAACCGCACTCGTCACATCGATTTCACCAAGGTTGAGATGGACCAGCTCCTTGGCGATGTTGAGCCCCAGGCCGAAGCCTTTGGTGCTGCCACGCGGGTTACGCCCCACCTGTCTGAACCGTTGGAAGATAACAGCGAGGTTATCGGCGCTAATTCCCTCACCGTTGTCGGTTACGGCCACTTTGATTTCCCGGTGCCGTTCATCGTATTTGGCCCACACTCTCACCAGGCCGGGACGACCGCAGAATTTGATCGCGTTCACGGTCAGATTGATGATCACGCGGCCGATTTTTTCATTGTCGCAATACACCTTCGGCAAATCCTCGGGGATCTCGAATCGCAACTCGATTTCCTTCACGATCGACTTGCGAATCAGGCTGCGGCGCACGTGCTCGATGATGTCAACGAGCTGACAGGGCTGCCGCCAGGCGCTGAGCATTCCGGCTTCCAGCCTGCTGATGTCGAGCATGTCGTCGACCATATAGTTGAGATCCTCGCTGCGGTCGGCAATGACGTCGAGCATCCGTTTTTGGTCGTCGTTGAGAGGTCCCACAATGCCGTCGCGTAACAATGAAACGTATTCATTGACCACAGTCAGCGGCGTACGGAACTCATGCGATACGTTGTCGACGAAGCGGTGGGCAGTCTTGTACAAGCGAGCCAAGCGGCGATTCTTCTTTTCCAACGCTCGCTCGTTCGCCCGCACTATTTCCAATAGTCGCAGCGCAGCCAGGCTATTTTGCCGCTGCACGGCATAACGGATCGAGCGTTCCAAGATTTCCGGCGTGACGTTGTCCTTAATGAGGTAGTCCTGAGCCCCATGCTTCAGGGCCTCGAGCGCTGTCTCGTCGTCGGACAGGCCAGTCAGCACGATGATCGGCAGGTCAGGCGCATTCAAACGTAGCAGCCGGACCGCGTCCAAGCCGTGGCCATCGGGCAGCGAGAGATCGGACAGCACGACGTCCCATGAGCCGGTGGAAAGGGCGTCGATGCCTGCCGCTAGATCCGACACCACCGCGAGCGCAAAGGCCGTTCCGCCGTTACTCAGCGCCCGCTGAAGGAGACGCACATCGTTGGAGTCATCTTCGATCAACAGCACGCGACAGGCCCGATCGCTCATCGTTTTCTTCCCGCTACTTCGCGCCGGAAGGCAAGCGAAGGCTTGCTGTGGCGGAGACAATCAAAGGCTAGTCCAAGGTCTCGTGTTGTCCAAAGCGACTGCGGTATCACGCAATGTTCTGCGGCTGGCCGCCACCGCCGCTACTTGCGTCTAATGGTGATTGCGTTGGTGGATCCAGGAACATGGGAGCGCAAGGATCCCGCAGCAACCGGCCCTAGTAGAGAATGTCCGCGCGTTAGGAAGCGTCCGATGTGATTGGTGGCCGCATTCAGAGGCAATTCCTCAAAAACGGGCGAGCGGACCATCGCTTTGAGATTTCCCGCACTGAGCAGGTTTTCGGCGTCTGCCGACTCGTAGCGGCGCGATCGCAATGTGTCTGCGGGAACGCGCAACAATCGGCGGTGTTCCGCACCGCGATTCGCCCCCTATCGGGCGTCGATATCGGCGCCGCGGAATCCCGTTGCAATCGAACTTATGGACGCCAGGCAGAGCCATAGAGGCGAAATGGTCGCGAACGGACACTGATGGCGGCCGAGGCAAGTACCGTATGGATTCGATTCGCGACGCCGTCGCGCACATGCATCAGCAGGAGGACAAAACACGCGACCAACTGCTTAGTGTCACGGGCGGTGCTCCGCCACAAAGAGGGCGCCCAACCATAGACGCAGGGGCACGCATCCGCTACGGCTATCTGGGTTTCACCGAATTTGACGAAGAACCGGTTCGGCAGAGGCGGACCTCCGTGTCGCCTCCGCGCGACCGGACACCGTGATCGACGCCGAGAGCAGCATTCGCACCTCGGTGACGGCCTGAATCAGTGCGGCCAATGAATCGACCTGGAGTTTGACCATGAGCGCGTGCCGCCGCGCCTCAACGGTCCGCAGTGGAATGCCGAGTTCTCTGGCGATGCCCTTGTTGGTTTTCCCCGCCAGAATGCACTCAAGGACGCGTTGTTCGTCCCGCGTCAGCGATGCCAGTTGGCACTGCGCGTGAGCGAGGCTCGCTTCCTTCTGTCGAATTCGGCCGTCCAGCGAGAGGGCTTCCCGGATTGCTTCCCAAAGCTCTTGATCGCGATACGGCATCTCGAGAACGGTCACAGCGCCGGCGTGCATTGCGCGGACAGCCAGTCGGACGTCGGCGAATGCGCTGACGATGATGGTCGGCAGGCGGGATCCGTCGCGGACCATGACGTCCATCAATTCCAGGCCGGACATGCCCGGCAGCCGGATCCCCAAGACGAG
>CAYWOV010000672.1:0-3092 GCA_964459965.1 uncultured Planctomycetaceae bacterium
GCGGCGCGCTTCCGAGAGGCGGGCTTCGAGGGCTCGCAGAGTCGTCGTCAGGTGCTCGCGGGTCGCGTGGGCCGCTTTGAGTTGTTGCTGCAAGCCGCCGACGACGTCGGCGACCTCCTGCTTGCGGAGGAGCGCAACGCGAGCGGCCGACTCGTCCGCCGCCCGCAAAGCCTCGCGAGCCTCTTCCGTCAACTGTTCGGCTTGCTGATCGAGCTCGACCAGCTCATTGCCGAGCCGCTCTTCATTTGCGGTGGCCGTCGTAACGCTGCGGCGGGCACCCGCCAGGCCGGCCTCCATTTCGGTGATGATCTTCCGTATCGCGGTGGCCGGTTCGGCTTCGCGCGCGAGCATTTCGTTCAGGTTGCACGTAACGATTTCGGTTAAGCGGTTGAAGTAGTTCATTCTGGCAATTTTCCGTTCTCGTTCTGCCCACACCGGCCGGCAAACCTTTCCACTCACCGGCCCTCGGTCTATTTACGATAACGTCCGCTTCCGCCGCGGGGATCTGCCGAGAGATCCGCGATCTCGAAAAAAACAGGAATTGAGGTCCGAGATGCGGGTTTGGAATCCGCAATTCACGAAAACGGGAAATTGAACAGGAGGTAACAGAGGAATTCAGAAATGCCTTAGTTTTCCTGGTGCCTACCGTTGATCGCGTTGCCTTCTCGCCATGCCACTCCGATGGCGGGATGGCATGTCGGGGCCGAGCTGCTTGACGGATGTACCGCCGCGGTGCTATCAAGTCACATCAGCACCTGTTGATGTAAGACTCCCGCCTCCGAACGACCTGCCTGGAACGCACCTAACGTAGGGCAAGCTGCCAGCTTGCCGTTTCCAGTTGAGACCCCGCCGTCAACGGCAAACCGCTCGCTTGCAACATCCGAAAGGCAAGCTGGCAGCTTGCCCTACGACCAGGAGACCATGCAATGACTCTCCGCATCGATGCTGGTGGAACCGAACGGTATTGCGATGGCCTTTCGCGGCGGAGCTTCGTGCAGCTGGGCGTTGCCGGGCTGACAACGTTGGGATTGGGCGACATTCTGCGGGCCAAAGCCCAGTCGGCACCGACGGCGACAACTAAAAAGTCGGCCATCCTGATCTGGCTCGACGGCGGCCCGAGTCACCTCGATCTGTACGACCTCAAGCCGCAGGCTCCCGAGGAAGTTCGCGGAATCTGGAAGCCGATCCGCACCAACGTCCCCGGCATCGAAATCAGCGAACTCTTTCCGAAACAAGCCCGGATGGCCGACAAGTTCGCCATCGTCCGCTCGCTCTCCCACCGCACGGGCGACCACTTCGCCGGCGGACACCGCATGCTGACCGGCAAGGATCTCGGCGTGAGCGGGGCCCAGCAGTCGGGCAAGTTCCCGTCGCTGGGCTCAATCGTCGCCCGGCAACTCGGCCCGAACCGCTGCGGCATGCCGGCTTACATCGCCGTCCCGCTCGCCGCCAGCATCGGCCTTGTCCCCGGCTACTTCGGTGGCAACTGGCTAGGCGCCCAATACGACCCGTTCCCCACCGGCGGCGATCCGAACGCCGCCGCGTTCCGAGTCGAAAACGTCAACCTGGCCCCGGGCCTGACGATCGATCGGCTCAGCGACCGCCGGACGTTGATGCAGCACTTGGACAAAGTCCCCCGCACGCTCGACGCGGTCGAGCGTTTCACCACGCTCGACAAGTTCGACCAGGACGCCTACGAATTCGTCAGCGGCAAACAGGCCCGTGCCGCCTTCGACATGACTCGCGAAGACGCAAAAACTCGCGACGCCTACGGCCGCCACACGTGGGGCCAGTCGGCACTCTTGGCCCGACGTCTCGTCGAAGCCGGCGCCACGTTCGTCACCGTGCATCTCGGCGGCTGGGACCACCACTGGAACCTGCAATCGGGCATGGAGACGAACTTGCCGATCGTCGACTCGATGCTCTCCGCGCTGCTCAACGACTTAACGCAGCGCGGCCTGTTCGAGTCGACCCTCGTGATCCTCTGCGGCGAGTTCAGCCGCACACCCCGCATGAACGACGGCGGCAACGGCGGCCCACCCCGCAGCATGGGCACCCCCGGCCGCGACCACTGGGGCGACGCGATGTTCTGCTTCCTGGCCGGCGGCGGCATCCGCGGCGGCCAGGTCATCGGCTCAACCGACGCCAAGGGCCTCCGCCCGCTCACCCGCCCGGTGGGCCCCGAAAACATCCACGCCACGATCTACAAACTGCTGGGCGTCGACCCCCGCCTCAAACTCTTCGACCACAACGGCCGCCCGACGCCCATCCTCGACGATCCGACGCCGATTGATGAGCTGATCTGACGGCAATCGCGTGCATTGGCTCTCCGCGTCGTCGCTATCCAGCCTCGGCGCGCGTTCCGTTGCGACGCGTCGAAACGGTCCGACGCACCGCCAGCGATCCGAGGTCTTCACCGAGGCGGATTAACCTGGCACTTTTGCCGGTCAAGCCAGCGACAATCGCCTAAGCGCACGGCGTACTCTGGCAGATCGGGTTGGAACTACTCGTTGCGCAACAACAGTATTGCCCAGTTAGGCAACATCGAGAACCACCCGAGGGGCACGCACACAGATAACCCCCGGGACAGAGATTAGAATCAGACGGAGACATCGACCCGGACCGCGAGGGATTCAACCGTCCGAGTGAACCGATCTCGCGAAATCCGACTCGAGCGGACCGGCTTCGAGAAACTGCTGCCGTTTGAAGTGGCAAATGCACGGTTCGATGCCTCCTGTTAATAGGTTTTTGCAAACGAACAACGAAACGCATCAATTGCTTGACGCGAACAAGGGCCTCACGACTCGCATTCTGCGAATTTACAGCCTCAATCCGTGTTAATCAATCGGCTGGTGAACCCGACGGCCGATTGGTGAAAAGCGGCCAGGTCCTGTTGCCTCGCCCGCTGTACTCCGAAAGCCTTCCGGCCCGGACCAAGGTGGAGGCCGCCCTGGGCCTGCTCCAGGATGCCCTGTTTCTGCTTCTTGGAGTCCGTGAAGGCCCCGGATTCGTACCCGAAAAGCTCGGATTCAAAAAGGGATTCGGCATGGGCCGGGCAATTGACTTCAACAAAGGGCCGGCCGGCCCGGGCC
>CAYWOV010000673.1:0-3085 GCA_964459965.1 uncultured Planctomycetaceae bacterium
CGCGACAGCCTCCGCGTTGCCGACCCCGGCCAGGATCAGACTGGTCAGTCGCTCGCGCAGTTCGCTCTCGGTCCGCGCGCCCCAAATGACTTCGTGCAATCGCGTGAGCACGTCGAATCGCCGGTCCGCGTCGCTAAAGCGGACTTTCCGGAGTTCCTGCCGATCGAAGGTCATCTCTTCGACCGGCCCCGCGCTCGGCGACGCAGAGATTTCGGCGGTTCGCTCGAACGAGAATGTTGTCGCTCCAATGACAAAGCGGTCTCCATCCTTCAGCGCGAATCGCTCCGAATTCTCCCCGTTAAAGTAGATCGCGTTGCGGGCGGAGGTCAACTTTTCCACCCTGAGCAGATCGCCCGCCGCGGTGAGCTGCGCATGCCGCCGTGAAACATGCGGATCCCAAGAGACGCGCAGATCGCTATCGGCGTCTCGGCCAAGCACATAGGGCCTGCCCTCCGTAAGCACTTCCCGCCAGCGCTGGCGAGGCTCCAATCCATGTGCAACTAAGACGAACAAGCGAGACCTTTGGATCTGCTGCGGGCTCGACAGATCTTAACTCGATCGTGGTGTGCCGCTGAGCGTTCGCAAGCCGCTCTCTGTGACGTCCCCCCGGCGTCGACCATAACGGGGAGCCCACAGCCGCGATGTGCGATCGTTCAGTGCGCGACTGACAAAATACCACAACACGCCGATCAGTCCACAGCTTGCCAAGAGCGCCCACCAGCCGTCCTGCGTCAAGCGAGTCTTCATTTCTTGGACTGGTTCCAAAGCGGTCGAGCGTCTTTCCTGCACGACGGTGACCCAGTTTGTCTCCGGAACGGCGGCGAATGCCGCCAGCCACTCGCCTGATAAATCGGCTGCCGGTTCGAATTGGCTGAGCGGATCGATGTAGTGCTGGTCATCGACGAAGTCGTGCCGGGGCTCCGATCCACCTGGAGCGCTGAGCCGGTCGAGTTTCTCTCGTACGCGATCGGAGACGCGCAATGAATCGAGCTCAGCAGTCGTGAGGGGATGGTTCTTCACCAAGGTGTCATGCTTGTCGAACCAGGTATGATCGAGCAGATTTCCGTGGACTCGCTCGATGAGCGCAATTTCGCGGCTAACCTTGTTCCGTCGTCCAGGCGGACTCGTTTCTTCGAAAATCGCCTGCCCGTATTCGTCAAGCAGGGATCCGATTTCAATCGAGCGGCCAATCACTCCGAGTACATTCTTCTGCGCCGCATCCCAGATTGGCACTGTTACGGCGACGAAATAGCTGCCGTTCGGTCCCAAGAACCGGCGTGAGATGTGTGGTTGCTGAATCGGCTGAATGTTTGCAGGAGCAGTCGTCTGATCGTAATCCTGGCCGCGGCCGTTGAAGTAGTCGCGGAACGCGAACGATTTGCCCACTGTCAAGACATTGGATCCGGGCTCCTGAAATGGATTCCGCCACTTCTGCACGCCATGGGAATCGGTCAAGAACCAGCTGGTATCCTGTTTAAGGCCCAGCATCTTGGACCGCTCGTCCGAGCGGCTGCGTGCGGCATTCAGAATTTTGAAGATCGTCTGATTCGCGGCCTCTTCCGCGACAGCGGGCTTGGCGATTGCCGCCCGTAGCTGTTCGGTCCACTTCTCTTCGCCGATCCGTTTGGCCAGATCGCTCAGCTCGCGTTCGCGTTCGCCGAGATCGCGGTTGAGACTTTGAGCGACGAGCCGGGCTGAGAGGATATCGCTTTCGAGCGCGCGGCGCGTCATGAGCAAGCTGGCGTCAGTCCCCGTCGTGTCGAGAAGCTGAACGATCATCCAAGCCATTCCTATCAGCAACAGGCTTGGTCCAACGATGCCCAGCGTGATCAGAGGGCGGCGCGCCCGCGACCGGTCGCGAAGGACGAGTGTGTCGAGCACCGCCTGGGCATTCGGGTACCGCTTTTCCGGATCAATCTGCAAGCACCGCTCCACAATTTCGGCGAGCCGCCGGTCGATTCCCGCCCTCGACCGCAGGCCGAGCGGCTTAGAACTTGTGCGAATGCGCTGGCGATAGACGGCCAGTTTGGTCTCTAGATTCGGAGCCTCGCGAATCGCGTCCTCGAGCTCCGTTGTGCGATAGGGTGCCTCGCCACACAGCATGTGATAAAGCAGGGCCCCCAGTGCGTACACGTCCCACCTTGCGTCAGGGACCGCATGCAGATCGGCCTGCTCGGGGGCCATGTAGAACACAGTGCCGAGCGCCGGATTTTGTTCGTTGGACAACCGCGACTGTCCAAAATCACACAACCGCGGCTCGAAGTCGTCGTCCAGCAGGACGTTGGCCGGTTTGAGGTCGCAATGCAGGATTCCGCTGCCGTGGGCGTGCACCAATGCCAACAAGACGCTTTTGGCAATGCGAACCGCCTCGTGCGACGGCAAAGGACCCGAGGCCAGGAATGAGGCGAGCGAACCGTGAGCCAGGTATTCCATCACGTAATAGGGGGGTTCGCTATTCCACCCGACGTCGATCAGACGCACGATATTGCGCGATGTATACAGGACGGCCAGCTTCTCGACTTCGCGATTCAACAACGACCAGTCGAGTCCGCGATGGTGCGTGTAGAACTTGATGGCGACCTGCTTGCCCGTGTTTTCTTCGTAGGCCAGCCACACCGATCCGTACGCCCCGTCCCCTAGCGAGCGAATCAGCGAGTAGCCTGGAACCCGCGCCGGTGGCGACTCGATCTGTCGGCTCAATTCAGCCGTCCGATCGATCTCGGCCTGATCCTGAACCAGCGTGGCATCGGTGTCCATGGACGACTCCAGCGAAAAATAATACTTGCAAGACAGAGCAGTTGACCGCGCGTCAATCGGGGCGGCTCTTCTCGTCTCCTCGCAGGCCCTCTGGCAGCTCGGCTCCCAGCGGCAGTCAATTCGCGCAGAAACTCGCCAAAAGGCTATTTGGGAATGATCGGGAACTGGAGTCAAGTTCGAGTTTCGCCACCTTGTATTTTGACTGTTGCCCCGAGTAAAACCAGCCAACGGGCTGGAACTTGTGCGCATGACACGATCGGCAACGATGCCCTATTTAGCAACCAGCCCGTACCGCGATGACCTGGCATTCGTTCACGACGCCGGCTTT
>CAYWOV010000674.1:0-3082 GCA_964459965.1 uncultured Planctomycetaceae bacterium
GTGCGGATGCCGCAGCCGGGCGGCTGTCCTCGCTTCGCGCTCGAAGCTCTCTCTCATCCGGGCGGACTGGAAAAAGGGGATGACCTTGATCGCCACCCGCCGAGCCGTCGATTGCTCGCGCGCCTCGAAAACAATCCCCATGCCGCCGCGGCCCACTTCCCGCACGATGCCGAAATTCCCAAAGATTTCATTCGACAAAGTTTCGATGGATCGATGCTCGAACAACGTCCGCTCGCGGTAGGTCTTCCAATCTTCCAAGGCGGCCAATAGCGGGAATAACTCGCGAATCTGGTCGGCTAGCTCAGGGTGCTTTTCGATGTAAAAATCGATCTCCGGACGATGCTCGTTGCGCAGCGATTGCAGAAATTCGCTGGCCAGCAATTCCAGCGGATCGCGGCCGGTCGGACTGGGGGCCGGCTGTTCCACGGGCAGGCCGTAAATGCCGGCCTCGAAATCGCGGGGTTCATCGGTCATAAGGAATCGGGAACCCGGGAATGGTCTCGAGGACCTTTCGCAAGCGGCTGATCGCCCGCACGTAACGCATGCTCGCTGCTTGCACGGTCATATTGAGCACGTGGGCCGTTTCAGTATTCGTCAGCTCCTCAAAGTGCCGCAGAGCCAGCACTTCCCGATCGACATCGTTCAAGACACTCAGCGCGGCGTCGAGCTGTTCGGCCAGCTCGGCCCGCAAGGCCGCCTGGCTGGGCGACGTGAGATGGCCAAGCAGATGAAAGGCGAGCCACTCGGAAGACGAGGTCGTCGGACCGCCGCCGTGAATCGACACGTCGCGCTTGGCCGTTCTTTTTTGTGCCCCCAGATGACGCCGATGGACGTCGGCCAACGTTTGATTGACGATTTGCCGCAGCCAGATAAAGACAGTTGGTGGATGATCGCACAGCAGCGACTTCAATTGCGCGGCGGCATTCAAATAAGCCTCCTGCAAAACATCGTCGGCCCCCACCCGGCCGTAGATCCGCCGGTCGAGCCGGAAATTCACGATCCGCCGCAGGCGCGGGCGTTGCTCGTCGAAGAGTTCGGCCAGCGCCCGTTTGTCGCCGTGAATTACCCGGTTTACCAGGTCGCTCGATTCGTCGATCGTGACGTGCTCACTCGACATGCGCACTGACTCCTGGCGCAGAACCTTTTCGGAAAGACCGCGCCCGTGCGGTTGATCGAAAGCGATGAGATCGCAAAGCACGCTCGCCAGGCCCGCGAGCCGTCAGGTGGGACAACCGATTATTCTAGCGTCCCGGGGACGCCAATGCGCATCCAGAATGGGCCGGTGGAAAATTTCGCTCTTGTTTGCGACGGCCTGTTTGGATTTTGCCGCACCCAAAAGAGAAATGGGCCCGACACTTTTCCATCGGCCTGTTTTGGGCCGCCACGATCCGTGTTCGGGCGACCGCCGGATGCGAGCGGCGTCAGATCATGTAGTACCAACCATCCTTCTCGTTCAAACTTTCCGCGTGGCGGGGGCACGTTTCGCAAACGTCGGTGCCCACGATCTCGTAGGCAAACCGCACCGCTTCGAGAGTGCTGGTCCAAATGGCACCAGTTTCTTGGAAGACGAAGACGCGTTCGCGGCCCAGGCGGCCGAGCAGGTCGCTCGAATCGATGATCTTCATGACGTCGGGCCGCACGCCGCAAATCAACACCGAGACGCGGGCCTCATGCATCCGATCGATAAACCGCTCCAGGACGGCGAGGCACACGGCGTCAGGGTTGCGAGCCCGTTTGAGCCGCAACACGACGACGCGAACGCCCCCTTGGACGGCCTGAGTGACCGCGTCGAGGTGTTCCTCCAGTTCGGGGGCCGCTCCGAAAAACAATTCGCCCTCCAGGCTGTAGATGCGGATGCGGCCGCAGGGCACGTCGGTCGAAATTCGCTCGCGGATCATCCGCTGCGGCGTCATGATCAGTTCTGTGATGTGCACGCGGGCCGCCCGGGGCACATACAACACGAACGAAAGAAAGACACCGATCAAAATGCAGAACTCGACCGAAACGGCCACGGCCGAGATGGCCGTGAGGCCCACGATCCAGGCGTCGAACCGCGTCGCTTTGAAATGGTAGACCAACTGATGGCGATCGACGAGCTGCCACGCCGCCAGCATCAAAATGCCGGCAAGCGCCGACTTCGGAATGTAATAAGCAAAGGGCGCAAACAGCAGCACGGTGAGCGCGACGGCAAGGGCCGAAATCACTCCCGACCATTGCGTTCGCGCACCGGCTTGCTGGTTGATCGTCGAACGGGTCAATGACCCGGAACCCGGATAGCAGTGGAACAAGCTGCCGGCGAGATTGGCCACGCCCTCGCTCAGGCATTGCTGATTGATGTCCAGCTTTTGCCCGGTCTGCGCGGCAATCGCCTTGGCCATCGCCAGCGCCTCAAGCAGGCCCAAAAGCGCGATCGCGAAGGCATTGCTCATGAGGCCGCGCACCTCATGCGCGTGCAAATGCGGCAGCTCGAACGAGGGGAGCTTGGCGGGAATCGTTCCGACGACGCTGACGCCTTGCCGATCAAGGCCCCACATCCAAACAATGCCCGCCATGCACAGCACGGCCAGTAATAAATCGGGCAAATGGATCCGCAGCCGCCGGTTGACCCAACGCAGCGCCAGTGCAACGGCGATCGCACCCAAGCCGACCAGCAGCGTCGCTCGGTTCGTCTGCTCGATATGCGACACGGTCAGCCAGAACCGCTTGAGAAAGTGATCTTCGCCCGTTCCGATCGAGGGCAGTCCCAACAAGTTCTTGAACTGGTCAAGCACAATCAGGCAGGCCGCGCCCAGCGTGAAGCCGACGATCACGGCGTGCGAGACGAACCGCGTCAGGTCGCCCAGCCGCAACAGCGTAATGCCCATCTGCACGGCGCCGACCAGAAACGCCAGCACAATCGCCAATTGAATCCGGTCGGTCTCGGCAAACCCCACCAGCGCGCTCAAAACGGCAATCGAAATGGCGTTCGTGGGGCCGTTGATGAGTTGTTTCGACGAGTCGAAGATCGCCCCAACGCCCGTCATCACGATGGCCGTGTACAGCCCATATTGCGGCGGCAGCCCGGCAATTTGCGCATAGGCCA
>CAYWOV010000675.1:0-3079 GCA_964459965.1 uncultured Planctomycetaceae bacterium
TCGTGAAAATCGGCGATGTGGGACTTTCCAAATTTATTTCGGAGAGTCACCGCAGCGCTCAAACGCAAAGCGTCGGCACCGTCTATTACATGGCGCCCGAGGTGGCCCACGGCCGATACGGTCGCGAGGTTGACGTCTACAGCTTGGGAATCGTCCTGTACGAGCTGCTCACCGGCCGCGTCCCCTTCATCGGTGAATCGGCGGGCGAAATCCTGATGAAGCACTTGTCGGAGAAGCCCGACTTGTCCCCCATTCCACGGCGATTGCGGCCCGTGCTGGCCTCGGCCTTGGAAAAAGATCCGCTGCGCCGCACGCCCAATGTGCGTCAGCTGGCAGAGGACTTTAACAAGGCAGTCGTCGGCTTCGATCTGCCGCAGGAGATTCCGGAGGAATCCTTCCTGAACGCGACTGTGGCCGATTCGTCCACAGTAAATCGCGAGCAACCCAGGCCGCAGGCGTCCCCGCACGGTTGGTCCGCTCCGCCGAATCTCAAAAACATCATCGCGGCCGACGTGGCCCGCGCCATGGGCGTCGCCGAAAAGGCCGCACGCAAGGCGAAGGAAATGGCCGACGAGGCGTACCGCGCGTCGAAAGGCCATCGGAGGTATGCCAGCCGCATCGAGCGCAAAATGGAGCGCTGGAATCGGACGCAAAAACGCTGCCGCGACAATTACGCGAGCTTTTGGAACTGGCAACGTCGTCGATCGGCGCAAGCGTCGGCCAATAACGCCGCGCAGGTCCAGCCGCCAATGGGCGCGGCGGATCCTCGCCGCGTTCGCGGTGGATCACGCGGATGGCTTAAACCGGTCATTATCGCGCTGGTCGTTTTGGCATTTATTCCGGGGCCCGAAGCGTTTGGCGCACCCCACCGCCGTCACGTGACCATTGTGCCCGTGATCATGGTCGCCGGGCTCGCGTATGTCGCTTATCGCGTGCTGACCAAGAATCAAAACCGCGACTATGTCGCGGGGCAGCCGGGGCAAGCCGTCCCACGTCAACAAGTTCCTGTGCCGCCAATGCCCGTCCAGCCGGCCGGCGTCAATGTGCGTCCGGTCGAATACGCGCGGATGGTGCCTCCGCCCGTCAAACCGCGGCGACCACTGAATCTCACCCCCGATACGCCCCGGTTGATCCCCGTGCGGCAGCGAATGAGCGAGTTGGCGCAGTCGCTGACATTCGCGGCACTGTCGACCGCACTGATCACTATGGGGCTTTCGTTTGCGACCGGGTTATTCACAAATAGCGCTCAGATTGCCGAATTCGCCGGTACCCTCTTGGGAGCGTCGTGGCTCCTGTTGGCGCAAGCCAAGTTGTGGGAAGGCCGGACATTCGATGTCGGAATGCGGCGGGTCTCCCTCGTGTTGAGCGGTGCAGCTATCGGTTCGCTCGCCTTCTGGTTGCATCATGTGCTGGTTGTCGACCTGCCGACCTCCGGATCAATCGACGCCGCCTTCCAAACGATCGGCATGCATTCACTAGTCGAACCAAGCTCCAATGGCCAGCCCTCTATGGTCGGTTACATCGTATTTTTCGTGTGCTTGATGGGAATTCGCCGCTGGTGGCGACAGGCTGATTCGTTTCGATCGAGCCGCCTGGCGATCTGGTCCATCATTCCAACCGCTGCTCTGGCCTTCGTCTTGACGGCCATCTTCTCGTTCCCCACGGTCTGGGGCACGGCTTGGGCCGCGGCGATTTCGGCTACCGTGCAATTGTCCGCAGCCTGGGTTCCGCAGAACGAACGGGCTGCGATGATGGAGGCTGCGAACCGTGCATAGCACAAATTCCATCGACACGTGGACGAGAAATTCCGGCCAGGCATTCGCCGACTACCTGCACCACGGATCGTCGCTTGAACTGCTTTTCTTGGCCGGATTGCTGGGAGCCCTTGGTGTGGGAATCGCTGCAAAGACTTATTTTCGCGGCACGTCCACACGCACCGCTTTGACCAGTCTCGCCAGCAATGTCGGCGGAGCGGCCTGGCTCGCGCCGATCGCCGCCGTCTTTGCCCTCTACGTTTTTTGGATGCGGCCCAGCCTGACGAATCCGGACGATCCCGTACCCACAACCACTCTGGTTTCCGCCAATGAGGTCGTCGCAAGTCGCGCCATTCCAACCGGAACCAAGCTGCCCGAATGGGTGGCCGAAAAGAACCAGACCACGGGCAACTCGCGGCTTGTCGTCGTGAGCGGAGAATTCGGTGCAACCCCCGAAGAGGCCCAGGCGGCCGGGCGGGCGGCTGCCGTCGAATTGGTACGAGCGGACTTTTCCGCGTCATTTCCGCGGGCCGCCGGTTGGCAGCCTCCCGAATCGGCGGCAAGCGATGCCGCCATCCGCAGAACGTTCGTCGAGGAAGTCGATCGCAAAACCGTGAGTTCTGGCATCCCCTTCCGGGTTTATCGCTCCTATGACCAGGTCGAACTCTCCCCCGCCGTCCGCAACAAACTCTTCCCCCTCTGGCGAGACCAACTCGTCAACCGGCGGATTTGGGCCCTGGGCGGTTTGGCCGGCCTGTTGACGTTGACGTTCGGCACCCTGGCGACCTATTTTCGCCTGGATCAGCATACGTCGGGCCTGTATCGCCGCCGTCTGAAGTTCGCCGCGGTCTCCGTGATCGCGGCGGGCGGCTTGGCAGCGGCAACAATGCTCTAGGCGTCTGGTATGCGGCGTCCGGCGTCCGGCGTCGCAATCCTTTCGACTTCGGACGCCGGACGCCAGACTCAAAACGCGATAACGTGCCCTCCGACGCCGCCGAATCATTGCTGATCACCGCCGTGCGTCGTGGAGACCAGCACGCCTGGCAGGAACTAATTTCCCGCTACGAAGGGCGGCTCTTGGCATTTGTCGACAGCCGCCTCCGCAATCGGGCCGCCAGCGAAGACATCGTCCAGGACACGTTTCTGGGTTTTTTGGTCAGTTTGCCGAATTACGACTCGGCCACTCCGCTCGAGTCGTACCTGTTTTCGATCGCGGCCCACAAACTGACCGACGTGCTCCGCCGCAAAGGCAGGCGGCCGACGATTCCGCTCGTGATCGAGGACTCACAAGGCCGCTGGACCGAGCCGATGGGCAACGACCGCCG
>CAYWOV010000676.1:0-3075 GCA_964459965.1 uncultured Planctomycetaceae bacterium
GCGGCGTGCGTACAATTATTGATCTGGAATAAGGAGTAAGACGCATGGCAGAGCCGATCATCGTTGGCGGCGTCCGCACGCCTTTCGTGAAAGCAGGGGGACAGTTCAATCTGGTACCTGCGCAGGAGCTGGGACGGGTCGCGGTCCGCGAGCTGCTCGAACGCTACAATCTCGACCCGGCCGCGATCGACGAAGTCATCACGGGAAACGTCGCGCCGACCGACGCGGCCAACGTTTCTCGCGTCATCGCGCTGCGGGCCGGAATCCCCAAGGACCGGGTCGCACACACCGTCAACCGCAATTGTGCCAGCGGCCTTGAAGCCGTCACCGAGGCGTATGAGCGAATCAGCAGCGGCCGGGCGCAAGCGGTCATCGCCGTCGGCGTCGACTCGATGAGCAACATTCCCGTCTTATGGACAAAGACACTGACTGACGATTTTTTGGAAATGAGCACCGCCAAAAGCGGCTGGAGGAAGCTGCGGGCTTTGGCCAAAATCCGGCCCCGCGATCTGGCCCCCGTCATCGGCATCAAACAGGGTCTCACGGATCCGGTTTCCGGCCTGATGATGGGCGACACGGCCGAAAAACTGGCCCGTGAATACGGCATCAGCCGTGAAGCGCAGGACCTGTTCGCACTGCGAAGCCACCAACGGGCGACGGCCGCCTGGAACGAGGGCCGGCTGCAGGACGAGGTCTTGACGTTCTATCCCGAACGGTCGTCCGCTCCCGTCACCCGCGACATCGGTCCGCGCGACAACCAATCGCTGGAAGCCCTCGCCAAGCTCAAACCATATTTCGACCGCCGTTGGGGCACCGTCACCGTCGGCAATTCCTGCCAGGTGACCGACGGCGCCGTCGCGTTGTTGCTGATGGACGAAGAGCGGGCCCGTGCTCTCGGTCTGCCGCGAGCCGGCCGCATCCGCGGTTACGCCTACGCAGGCTGCGACCCGGCCCGCATGGGACTCGGTCCGGTCTATTCGACGAATCGAGCCTTGCGGCTGACCGGCATGCGAATGTCCGATCTCGAGCTATTCGAGATCAACGAGGCCTTCGCCGCCCAGGTGCTCGCCTGCCTCAAATGCTTCGAATCCCCGCCGGCCGACTGGGCCGGCAGCGACGGATCATCAGTCCTCGGCCCGATCGACGAAAGCAAGCTTAACGTCAACGGCGGCGCGATCGCGCTGGGCCACCCGGTCGGAGCGAGCGGGGCACGACTGGTCCTCACGGTGCTCAACGAACTCGCCCGCCGCAAATCGACGGTTGGCTTGGCGACAATGTGCGTAGGAGGCGGCCAGGGGGGCGCGGCCATCGTCGAACGGTTGGACGGCTAACCCGCGTCCCTATTGTCGCGAATTAAGATCGAGGTGCTCTGGCCCATCGCCAGGCACCAATGCCTTCTCAAGTGGAGCGTGCGAATTCAATGGCATTAATGTGGCATGCGGGCGAGCCCAACGACGGTGTTGTTTGGGTCGAAATCAACTGGACAGATCGTCCCGTAAATGCACTGTCGCGCGCAACTCTGGCGGAACTCTCGCAACTTCTCACTACCATCCACAAAGATTCGACAATTCGCGGCGTCGTTTTCAAAAGCGGCAAATCGGGCAACTTTATTGCCGGGGCCGACGTCACCGAATTCCAAAAGCTCAAGACGCCCGACGAAGCGCGTGAGTTCGTCGAGTTGGGACAACAGGTCTTTGACGACCTGGCTTCGCTTTCGATTCCGACCATCGCGCTCATTTCCGGCGCCTGCCTCGGCGGGGGACTCGAGTTCGCGCTCGCCTGCCGATACCGCATTGCCGAAGAAGGGCGCAAAACGCAGCTCGGCCTGCCCGAGGTGAAGCTGGGCATCATTCCCGGTTGGGGCGGAACGGTGCGGTTGCCGCGGGCGGTTGGATTTATGGAAGCAGTCCCCATGCTGCTCACCGGCAAAATGCTCAACGCCCGGCAAGCTGCGAGGAAGGGGCTTGTGCATGATGCCGTTCCAAACGAGGCCCTCGACCACGTGGCTCGCGAAATCCTGCGGACCGACGGCCGGACCGTGCGGCCGTTTCGACTGCGGGGTTTCGGCCGGATGGTCGACAACACCAATCCGCTCAAAAAACTTGTGCTCTGGCAGGCGACCAAGCAAGTCCTCGCCACGACGCACGGGCATTATCCCGCCCCGCTGGAGGCACTCAACGTCCTCCGCGACGGCATCGGCCAGCCCGATCAAGAACAACTCCGCATGGTCCGCGAAGCCAACGCCCGGCTCGGTGAAGGGCCGGTGGCCCGCGAACTCGTCCGGCTGTTCTTCTTAAGCGAGGGAGCCAAAAAGGCTCCGGGAACGGTGGGCACGGAAGCGGACGGCGTGTCGATCGATCACGCCGCAGTGATTGGGGCAGGGGCGATGGGTGCCGGCATCGCGCTCTTGATGGCCCGCCTAGGCATCTGGACGCGGCTCAAGGATCTCAATCCCGAGTTCGTCGCCCGCGGCATGAAAACCGTCCGCAAGCTGATTTCGTCCGACGTGCGCCGTCGACGCATCACATCGTTGGAAGGAATCCAGGCCCTCGACCATCTCAGCCCGGCCACCGATTACCGCGGCCTGAAGCACGCTGACCTGGTTCTCGAAGCGGTTCTGGAAGAGATCGACGTGAAACACAAGGTCTTCGATGAGCTGGCCGCCGCCACAAGCCCACAATGCGTGCTGGCCACGAATACCAGTTCACTGACCGTGGCCGACGTCGCCCAAAAAGTGGATCATCCGGAACGCGTGGTCGGACTGCACTTTTTCAATCCGCCCGACAAAATGCCGCTGGTCGAAGTCGTCCGCGGCCCAAAGTCGAGCCCTGAAGCGGTCGCTAAGGCCGTCGCGCTTGCCAGCCGCATCGGCAAGACAATCGTGCTCGTGGGCGACTGTGCCGGCTTCCTCGTCAATCGGCTGCTGGCTCCCTACATGAACGAAGCGGGCAGCCTGGTGACGGAAGTCGAGGACCCGCTCGAAGTCGACCGGGCGGCAATCGAATTCGGCATGCCGATGGGCCCGCTGGAGCTGATCGACCTGGTCGGCATCGGCGTCTCCAGCCACGTCTCGGC
>CAYWOV010000677.1:0-3074 GCA_964459965.1 uncultured Planctomycetaceae bacterium
CTGTGCGAAGCGGCCCTGGCGATCGGCCGGGAACTCCGCTACGAGAACGCGGGAACGGTCGAGTTTCTGGTTGACGCCGACACCGGCGAATTCTATTTCATCGAGGTCAACCCGCGAATTCAGGTCGAGCATACCGTCACTGAGGAAGTGACGGGGATCGACATTGTGAAGTGCCAAATCCTGGTCGCCGAAGGTCTCCCCCTATCGGATCCGGAGATCGGCTTGGCATCGCAGGACGCCATTGCCACAACGGGTTTTGCCGTGCAATGCCGCGTGACCACGGAAGATCCTGCGAACAATTTCATGCCCGATCACGGACGAATTACGCACTACCGCTCGGCAAGCGGCATGGGGATTCGCCTGGACGCAGGCACCGCCTTCTCCGGCGCGGTGGTCACGCCTTATTACGATTCGCTGTTGGTGAAGGTGACCGCCCGCGGACGTCGTTTTGTCGACGCGGCCCGCCGCATGGAGCGGAGCCTGCAGGAATTCCGCGTTCGCGGCGTCAAAGTGAATGTGCCGTTTCTTATTCAACTGATGACCCACCCGCAATTTCTGGCGGGCACCTGCACGACGACTTTCATCGACAACACGCCGGAGCTTTTCCGGCTCGACCGCCGCCGCGACCGGGCCACGCGTCTTTTAACTTTTTTGGCCGACACGGTTGTGAACGGCAATCCGTTAATGAAGGACCGCCCGGCACCGAAGCGCCGTGCGCCGGCCCCCATTCCGCCGTTCGATACCAAGGAACCGGCGCCAGAAGGGAGTCGGCAAAAGCTGAAGGAGCTAGGCCCCGAGAAACTGGCTCAGTGGGTGCTTAAGCAGAAACCCCTTTTGCTGACGGACACGACCTTCCGCGACGCCCACCAATCTCTGTTGGCCACGCGTTTCCGCACGAACGATCTGCTCAACATCGCGGGGGCCTATTCGCGGCTGTGTCACGATCTTTTTTCGATCGAAATGTGGGGCGGTGCGACGTTCGACACGGCGATGCGATTCTTGAAAGAGTCGCCCTGGCAACGGCTGGCCGATCTGCGGGAAAAAATCCCGAATATTTTGTTCCAAATGCTGCTTCGCGGCTCGAATGCCGTGGGCTACGCGAACTATCCCGACAACGTCGTCAAGGAATTCGTGCGCGAGTCCGCCAGCGCCGGGATTGACTTGTTCCGCATCTTCGATTCGCTGAATTGGGTGCCCAACATGCGGGTGGCCATGGAGGCGGTGCAAAAAAGCGGCGCGATTTGCGAAGCGGCCATCTGCTACACCGGTGACATTCTCGATTCGGGCCGACCCAAATACGATCTGGCCTACTATGTTTCGCTCGCCAAAGACTTGGAAAAAATGGGCGCCCATTTTTTGGCCATCAAGGACATGGCCGGCCTCTGCAAACCATACGCGGCCCAAAAGCTCGTCAAAACGTTGAAGCAGGAAATTGGCATCCCGATCCATTTCCACACGCACGACACGTCCGGAATTCAGGCCGCGTCAATTCTAAAGGCGGCCGAGGCCGATCTCGACATCGCCGACGCGGCGATGGCACCGCTTTCCGGCGGCACCTCGCAGGTCAATCTCAATACGCTGGTGGAGATGCTGCGTTTCACGCCGCGGGACTCGGGACTCAATGCCGTCGCACTGGACGGCCTGGCCGAGTATTGGGCCGCCGTCCGTGAGTTTTACTTCGCATTCGAGACCGAATCGCTGCCGGCGACGTCCGACCTTTATCGCCATGAAATGCCGGGCGGCCAATACACCAACCTGTTCCAGCAGGCCCGCGCTTTGGGCCTTGCCGATCGGTGGGCCGACATTCGCCGGCTGTATGCGGAGGTCAATCAGCTGCTGGGCGACATCGTTAAAGTCACGCCCACATCAAAATCCGTCGGCGATTTGGCGCTTTTTTTGGTCGCAAACAACCTTTCCGTGCAGGACGTGCTCGACGAAAACCGCGAAATCGCTTTTCCGGAGTCCGTCATCGATCTTGTCAGCGGCCGAATGGGGCAGCCGCCCGGCGGATTCCCCAAGCGGGTCCGTCAGCGAATTTTGAGAGACAAAGAGCCGGTAAAGGGCCGGCCGGGAGCGAGCCTGCCGCCGGTCGACTTCAAGCAGACCGCGGCCGAGATGGTGGGTTTCCTGCATCGTACGCCGGAACATTCCGAAGTCCTTTCGTATCTCCTTTACCCGAAAGTTTTCGAGGAGTTTGCCGCCCATGAGCGGGACTACTCGGATACAAGCGGCCTCTCGACGCCCGTTTTTCTTTGCGGGGCCGTACCTGGCGAGGAAATTTCGATCGATATCGAGGCCGGCAAAACGCTGATCGTGAAATTCCTGACGGTCGGCGACCCGCACGCCGACGGCAGCCGCAGCGTGTTTTTCGAGCTGAACGGGCAGCCCCGCGACGTCAAAGTCATCGACCGGTCGCTCGAGCCGGAGGCCAAGCCCGGCCTCAAGGCCGATCCGGCCAATCCGTGTCATGTCGGGGCCAACATGCCGGGCATGGTGGTGACGGTCGCCGTCCAGCCGGGCGATCGGGTCGCCAAGGGTCAAAAACTGCTGACGCTCGAGGCAATGAAAATGCAGACCAACATCAGCGCCGATCGAAACGCCAAGGTCGACCAGCTCCTGGTGAAGCCCGGAACCCAGGTCGAAACGGGCGATTTGCTGATGACGCTCGTTTGAGAAACCACGCTCGATCGCCAAAAGACACTTGGGATTCAGTATTGGTGCGGTCGTCGGCCGAAGCTTCGCCGACTTGTGACCAAGGGAAGGCATCCCAACCCTCGGCTGCCAGGAGGGCGCGCACCATTGTGGGACAAGTTCATGTCCACATCACACCGGTGGCTGCTCGGAAATTCCGCGATGGGGCGATTAAGACATCGTAATTTCTGGTTCCGGCGTGCCGCGGCTGTGGATCTCAGGCTCGGCGAAAAGACGGCTTCGAACATGAGGTAACGGAGGAAACAGAGGAGATGACTTCAGCATTCTCCCTTCTCTGTTGCCTCGGCTCGACTGAGCTCGCCGAAGTCCGTTGCCTCCTGTAGGCAAACAACGAGAGCTTTTCCGGCTGATCTTGTCTCAAA
>CAYWOV010000678.1:0-3070 GCA_964459965.1 uncultured Planctomycetaceae bacterium
GTAATCGGCGGACGGCGAGCCGTCAGCATTCCTTGCTTCTCCGGCGGCCAAATCGTAGAAGTGCCTCGATGCCCCTCGTGCTACGGCTCAAGACCCCGACATCGATTCCGCTTGAAGTCGACACGGTCCGGCTCGAAACGGTCCGCGAGCAGTCTCCGGCCGAGGTGGCCCAAACGGCGATTCAATACGGCAATACGCAGGTCCCACTGGCCGATTTTTTCGACGTCTCCGGCTCGGCGGCCGACAACCAAATCGTCTGGGCGGGCGATTGCGGCAAAGTGAAGCTGATCGGCGCACATCTGAAGGAGGGCCGCATCCATGTTGAAGGCAATGCGGGGATGCACCTTGGGGCCGAAATGCGAGGTGGCGAAATCGTCGTTAATGGAAATGCCGCCGACTGGGTGGGTGCCGAAATGCATGGTGGGCGGATTCATGTGCGGGGCAACGCGGGGCACCTGGTCGGAGCCGTTTATCGCGGGGGCCGCCGGGGAATGACGGGCGGCGAGATCCTCATCGACGGCGACGCGGGCAACGAAATCGGAAACACGATGCGCCGCGGGATGATTGCAGTCGGCGGCAAAGCGGGCGACGCTGCCGGCTTCAATTTGATCGCCGGGACAATCCTGCTTTTCGGGGAAACGGGGATTCGCCCGGGTGCCGGCATGCGTCGCGGCACGATCGGCCTTCTCGGGACGGCGACTCCGCCGCCGTTGCTCCCGACCTTCCGCTTCGCGTGCATTGACCAGCCGGTCTTCCTTCGCTTTTATCTGATGCGGCTGCGGGAAATGGGATTTTCCGTTGCGGACGCGTGCCTGTCCGCCCATTATCAGCGTTATTGCGGCGACTTCCTGGAGCTTGGTAAGGGCGAAATCCTCGTGCGGAACGTCGAAGCCTGACGCATCCGCTGATCCTTCTCTTCCTGATTGACTGCATCGCGTGACCAACTCGAACAACATTGCCCTGCGCCTGAGCGAGATGGCAAAGCGTGTTCCCGATCAGCGGGCCGTCGTCTTTCCGGCGGGCCGGGATGCGTCGGGGCGGCTGGCCTATTCGCATCTGACGTTTCAACAACTCGATCGCGAAAGCGACAACCTGGCGAGCGGCCTGCGGTCGATGGGCGTCGTGCCGTTCACGCGGTTGGTGCTGATGGTGCGGTTCGGCATCGAGTTTGTCTCGTTAGTCTTTGCCGCGTTCAAGACCGGGGCAGTCGTTGTCTTGATCGATCCGGGAATGGGAATGTCCAGCGTTTTGAACTGCCTCGAGGAGACCGAACCCGAGGGTTTTCTCGCCATTCCGCCCGTCCATGCGGTGCGGCTGTTGAACCGCCGCCGCTTTCGCCAGTCAAGACATAATTTAACGGTCGGAAACCGGTGGTTTTGGGGAGGTCCCACTTATCGGACCCTCGCGAGTGCCGCATGGCTGCCATTTGACGCGGCCCCGATGCGGGAAGCTGACCCGGCCGCCGTGATTTTCACTAGCGGGAGCACGGGCCCGGCCAAGGGCGTGATTTACGAACACGGCATGTTCAACGCGCAGGTCGACCTCATCCGCGACCAATACTCGATTGAGCCGGGAGGCGTCGATCTTTCTGGCTTTCCGCTGTTTGCCCTCTTCAATGCCGCGATGGGGACGACGACGGTCATTCCGCCCATGAATCCCTCCAAACCGGCGCGGGCCAATCCGGAGCGAATCATCGAGGTGATCCGGGACCAAACGGTCACGCAGTCGTTCGGCTCACCCGCATTGTGGAATCGGGTCACGCGTTACTGCGAGGACCGTCAAATTCACCTCAAGTCCGTGCGGAGAGTTTTTTCTGCCGGTGCCGCAGTTCCGGTGAGCGTGTTGGGGCGGCTGCAAGCCATCCTCAAATCGGAACAGAGTTGTCCGTCGCCCGATTGTCCGCCGGACAAAACAAACGCTGTGGAAATCCACACGCCCTACGGTGCGACGGAAGCCCTGCCGGTATGCACGATTTCCGCACGCGAAGTCATCGAGCAGACCGCCGAGCGGACGCGGACCGGAGCCGGCACCTGCGTGGGACGGCCCTTTCCGGGTGTGCGGATCAAGATTATCGAAATCACCGACACCCCGATTCACACGCTCTCGGCGGCCCGCGAACTGCCTGCGGGGCAGATCGGCGAGATAATCGTGCAGGGGCCGAGCGTCACGCGACACTATCTTCGCCGACCCGATGCCGACGCCGCCGCCAAAATCGCCGAGCCGCCGGAAGGCGAAGGGCCCGAGGCCCAGGTGCCGTTCTGGCACCGCATGGGTGACGTCGGCTATGTCGACGATCAGGAAAGGCTTTGGTACTGCGGACGCAAATCGCACATTGTGACCACGTCCAAAGGCGTGCTTTTCACCGAGCCCTGCGAGGCGATTTTCAACGAGCATCCGCGGGTCGCACGCACTGCTTTGGTCGGCGTCGGCCGGCGGGGCGAGCAAACGCCAATTATTATTGTCGAACCCGCGAAAGGCCAATTCCCCCTCCGTCGGGCCCACCGGCAGAAGTTCAGTTCGGAACTCCGCGACCTGGCGGCGGCCAATCCGCTCACCCTCGACGTCCACACGGTCCTCTTCCATCGCTCCCTGCCGGTCGACGTGCGGCACAACTCCAAGATCAACCGGGAGCTGCTGTCCCTCTGGGCGGCCAATAGCCTGCATGGAAGCCTCCCGGCGAAGGGCGGCTGACGACCGCGGAACGTCGGCACTGGACAGTTTTTGTACAATTATTTGGCTTTTTTTGGGGCGCACAGGGGGAAACCTTAAGACGATCGACCCCAAAAAAGTCCTCTGATGTACAGAATTTGGCCACTTCAGTAAACACACCAACATATATTTATATTTTTATTCGATGCGTAACTGTGCCGGTCCCCTGCCATGAACGCTCTCGTCACCGGCGGAGCGGGTTTCATCGGGCTGTATCTGACCGAACAGCTCGTAGCCCGCGGAGACACAGTCCGCGTCATGTCGCGTCAGCCGCATGCCCGCCTCGCCGAATTAGGCGTTCAGTGGCAACAGGGTGACGTCCGCGAACCGGCCGCCTGCGACCGCGCATGCCAAGGGATCG
>CAYWOV010000679.1:0-3069 GCA_964459965.1 uncultured Planctomycetaceae bacterium
TGTTTGCAAAGCGGCCGCAATATGGTGGGCCGGCGCTCGCAGAGCCTCGCTGGTCCCACCGTACGGCTGTTGCGAAATCTGCACTGTCATTTCTCAGCGGGCGTCAGCGAACTCGGTGATGCTGCGTTGGAGTTCCAGTGCGTCGTTGAGGCGGCGGTTGGCGGTGCGGGGGCGGAAGCCGTTGTGGCGGCGGTAAAACCAGGTTTCCCAGGGGCCTTTGGCCGTCATGGCGCGGACCAGGATCACATGGTTCAAATTCGGCGACCTTTGGAGCTGGTGCTTGACGGCGTCGGCCCAATAGTCGTGCCTCGTCTCGAGAATCGACTCCACCGGAATCCAGTAACGTTCGCGGTCTCCCTCGAAAATCAACTCGCGGCGGCTCTTGTCGAATTTCAAGAAGCCGATGTCCGAGGCGTTCTCCATCATGCGTTTGCCGCGGTTGAGCGGCGGAATGATATCGACGAAGACCAGATCGGGATCTTGCACATCGAGGGCCGGGTTCAGGCGGCCTTGGAAGGCGCGACGCGTTTGCCCCAGCATGAACCGCGTTGTCAGATAACTTGGAAAGTACAACAGGAACAACAGATGCAAGCCGATAAACCCGAACATCCAACACCCGGCAACCGCGGCGACCCATTCAGGTGGTTTGACAGCCAGGTTGGTGACCACGAGGAGCGGCCCAAGCCCCAGGAGGATGCCTCCGAACGTGGTGATCACGGCGATGACCGTTTGCAGGAGGGCGTTTGTGCGGGTCAAAACTCGGCCGGCGTCGGCGGGCTCGACGGGCTGCACGATTGCGGGCCGTCCTTTCCATTCCTCGGGTTGCGAGTCGTCGTCCGCAATTTCAAGCAGATCGGAGTCGGCCTCGGGGAAGAGGTCGGGCTGCGCGTCGATCGTGGCTTTGAGCGTGGGAAAGGCGCGTGCCAGGACGATCACTTCCTCGGGATCGAGGGCGACGTGGCTGGCAACGCTGCGGAGGTTGGCCACCGGTCTGGGCTTGAACAACGAGGCGACCTTGCTCTGGATGGGCACTCGCGTGCCGGGAACGGGAATGTCTCTCACGGTCAAGAACACGGCGGCTGGACGGCCTTCGTGCGGGCAGGTCGGGCAACGCTCCACCGTCAGCACGCCGGCGGCCGACTCTTTACGCGACGTGCTGGCGAGCAGCCGCCGGACATTGGCGTCGTCTCGCCGTTGCATTGAATTCCAAAGTGCGGTGCCCTGGCCGGGCGGTAATTTCAGCGTCTCGCGTTCCATCCACTTGCCGCACGGTTCACAATACGCCCGCGAAACGCAGGTCCGCCCGGCTCCTGCAAACAGGCCGACCAGGACGACAAGCTCGGTGCCGAAGAAGAACCAATTGAAGCCTTCCTCGACGGGTCCGTTTTTTTGCGGACCGGCGGCCTGTTGGAAGCGGGGATCGCGGGCGACATCGGTTTTCATCCGCAGCTGCACGTACTGCGGCCATAAATCGACCCGGTGGGCGTTTTGAATGCCGACCATATGCAACAGGCCGAAGTAGTAGTAGCCAAGATAAAGGAGCAAGGCCAGGCCGACCGAGCCGACCGTCGCGATCCTTTTGCTGCGGCAATGCGACCAGGACAAAACCAGATACCAGATGCCGACGACGGGCAGGGACGCCAGGATCGGCGCCACGAAGACCAGATAGGCCCCCTTTTCGAACGCAAAATACAGGCACCCGGCCATCACGAACGCGGCGACCGCCGCAACGAGCGCGCCGGGAAGCAAACGGGCCCAATTGATCTTGCCGCTGGGTTGGTAAACGGCCCGATCCGACGTCGACATGTCCTGCATGAGAAGCCTCGCCGATGTTTAGCTTGGACGGTGGAGCGAACGGCAGCTAGAGATTGCGGCTTAAGACAAGAACGGTGCCGAATATTCTGCCGGTCGCCTTTCGCGAGAGCAAGCAAAATCGGGGCACGCGGACAGAGGGGCGTTTCGTCGCTGTTTTCGCGCTCATCGAGTTGCCGCGAGTGAAAAGCCGGGGCCGGCCTGTCATACTCGCGAGCCTGGCGAGGTTCCTGCTTCTTCAACCGACTGACGGAGCTGACAGACGGAGTTTCCACATGCCCGCGATGTCTGGATTGTCCGGCAATGAGATGTATTGTCTGCGGCTGAAGGGATTGGCGCCGGGTGAGTTGGTGATTGGCAACAGCGTTTATTCGCTCGGCTTCCTCGGCAGCCTGGGTGCGGGGCTGCAGAATATCGCCGGCGGCGAGGTCACGCAGGTCACGAGTGTGATCCACGAGGGGCGGCTCGAAGCCTACGGCCGCATGACGGCCGAGGCCGAGCAGCATGGCGGGCACGGCATTACCGCTGTCACCAGCGATCTCAAGAATTTTCACGGCAGTGTCGAGTTTCTCTCGATCGGGTCTTGTGTGCACCGGGTCGACTCGAGCGCCCGCGAGCTGGATTTTTCCACGAGCAGCGACGGGCAGGAACTGTATTGTCAGCTGGACGCGGGATTCACGCCGATCAAGTTTGTGTTTGGCAACGTGGCCTATTCGATCGGGCTGGGGGGTGGAATTATCGGAGGGTTGAAGAGCCTGGCGCGGGGAGAGATCAAGCAGTACAGCGATGTTTTCAACCACACGCGGCACCTGGCGCTCGAGCGATTGGTGAACGAGGCCAAGGCGGTCGGGGCCAATTCCGTCGTGGGAATTCAAACCACGGTGCTGCCGTTTCGCGGGATTCACGAAATGATGATGACGGGCACCGCCTCGCGGCATCCCGAGTTGCCGCGCGAATACGATGCCAATCCGGTGACGAGCGATCTGACCTGCGAGGAAATGTGGAACATGTGCAGCATGGGCTACCTGCCGATCAAGCTCGTGCTGGGGACGGCGGTTTACTCGATGGGTTTCGTCGGCGGCATGGCGGCGTTTTTCAAATCGTTTTCGCGGGGCGAGGTGAGCGAGCTGACGTCGATGGTTTACGAAGCTCGCGAGCACGCGATTGGTCTCATTCGCGACGAGGCCGCCGCGATTGGGGCGGAAGATGTAATCGGCATCAAGACACACGTGCACGAACTGGGCGGACTGCTCGAAT
>CAYWOV010000680.1:0-3064 GCA_964459965.1 uncultured Planctomycetaceae bacterium
CCGGCGGCGCAGCAAATCGGTGCCGTTTGCGGAGTCGGCCTGATTTCGCTCGGCGGACCTAATGCCAAGCAACCGGACCGTGATATCGCCGTCCAAAAGGAGCGAGCGGTCATCAACGACACGCACGACGTGAAATGGCCCGGCTGATGTAAAGTCGAACTCACGTGCCGTGCTTCGAGCCCAGTAGCCGAGGCGGGCCGCCAGCAAAGTGCCCACAATGATCAGGATCCAGTGGCCGTACCGGCGTGGCAAGCGTCCTCGGAATGAGAGTCGATGCATTCCGGTCCTCGTCGCGCGCCGTGGGACGGCCGTCTCGACACAGCGTGCCGGACCCGGTCGCCCCGCGCGTCGGATCAGTTCTCGCTGAAATTCAGCCGCCGCAGGGCATCGCGGCCGATCGGGTCTTTGAGGAACTTCTTGTGGCAGCGCGGACAAAGATCGTAACGGAACACCTTCGTGCCGCAATCGTCCAGTTCCGGTTTGCCGGTCTCCTCCATCTCGTGCAGGATCTCGGAGATCTCCTGCAGATGATCGGCATCCAAATGCTCTTCGCTCACTTCTTCCGGGTCGAAGGCGGGATAGACCTCGAGCTTGACGATGAATCTTTGGTCGCCGAGTTGTTTCCCGCACAAATCGCACGTGAAGTGCAACATGAGTTTCGAATCCTTCCCGAGTCTGGGATTGCAGAACCGCTGCGTCCCGAACCGCGTGTCAACGGTGCGGCACCGTCGCGCATCTCGCGAAGGCCATTTGGCCACACCGTCTAAAAAAACCCGTCGCACGCGTGCGCTCCGCGCGACGATCGGCCCAATCACGTCATCGATTGTAAGCAGATTTCGCGGAACGTGGAAAGTCTTAATTCCCGGAAATTTTGAATGCACCGCGCGGGACTTGCAAAGTGCTAGCGCGGGCCTCCGGTCGCGTAACGGCGGCGAGTTAAGACGTGTTGACAGCGACGCTCGAAAATGATTAACGCAACCGACCCGCGGTTGAGCGAAAAAGCGACGCGCGGATGATTGCAACGCCGCAGCGTTATTCCCAGCCGTCGATCAATTCTTGCAGGCGCGATTCGACATTGGCCGCGGTCGTTGTCGCTGCAGTGAGTGCAGGCGCCTCAAGCGTCGCGCTGCCCGCATGCTGACGATCGGACGCGCCCGCGAGCATGCGATCCTCGGTCTTGGCGGCGGAGGCTCGGTCGGCTTCGAACTCGACGACGAGCGGCCCCACGCTGGTAATGCTGCCTGGAATGAGCCGATTCACCTTGCGATAGAAATCGGCCTTCGAGAAGGTCGTTTTAATCACGTAGTCATGCGCTCCACCGTGAATCGCGGCCATGACCGTCTGCTTGCTTGCGTCGGCCGTCAACATGATGACTTTGACGCCTTTGAGTGCCGGATGAGCGCGGAACGCTTCGAGCGTTTTGAGACCGTCCCAACCGGGCATATTCACGTCGATAACAACGAGGTCCGGCGTCACCTCGAGCGCTTTGTAAAAGCCCTCGGAACCCTCGGAGGCCACGGCGACAAGGCAGTCCTTCCTCAATGCCGTGACGAGCAACTGTCGGATCAGAGGATCGTCATCGATGATGAGGACTCGAGTGGGAGACGGTTTCAACGCGCGCTCCTTAGGATCGGCAATCCGCACTTCCGCTGAACGAATGGTTCATTCATCCGCGG
Organism: uncultured Planctomycetaceae bacterium; assembly: GCA_964459965.1. Classification (GTDB taxonomy): domain Bacteria; phylum Planctomycetota; class Planctomycetia; order Planctomycetales; family Planctomycetaceae; genus DASPSM01. Next base: position 1,677 of record CAYWOV010000680.1, read on the forward strand.
ATCGAAAGGCGGTCGTTTGATCCGACGGTCGTCTCCATGGGGAGGCCGTTAAAGACGTCGTTCAGGATTCGTAGGATTTCCAAGCCGCGGGACGAGATGCGATCGCTCGAGGTGTCACCCTCTTCGGCGTACGCGCACATCGAGTCCGACTCGGGCATGGTTTCGCTTCGGCTCAACTCGGCGAGAGCTGCTCGCATTAGATCACCCAACCAAAATGAAACACTCTAAAGAACTCAATTCCGACCGGCGGCTTTCCCTTCTGGGAGCCCCCCGATGTTGACGTTTAACTATAGGTCGCAATCGGGAAACACGGCGAGGTTTTCTTAAGTTGCGCCGGCGCGAACTTGAGGCAATCCGGCGACGGGCGCCAGGCCGCGAGCAATTTTCGCGGAATTATCAGCGCGTCCGGTACCGTCGACACAGACGCTTCGACCGGCATCCGGGAATGTGTCTGCAAAGTTTAGTCGAGCGGGAAAATCGGCCGTCGCACATGGCGATAGGGAAAATTCCGCAAGTCGCTGCTGCACGGTCCCGGCGTCGACACGGTAATGCTGGTCCGCGTGATTCGGTCGTAAGCGCGGCGATGAGCGACCGCCGCTTTTATGCCGATAACGTTGAGTGATTCCGGCTCGATTCCCTGGCTGCGAAGCTGGCCCAGATCGAACGGCGGAGTCTTGTTCGTGGTGAGCAGAATGCTGATCCCGCCGTGACGGACCAAGGCACATGGCCCCATCTCGATATGCACGCCGCACATCGAAGCCAAGTGGCTCTGCGGGTCTTCCAGCTCGAATCGGCCGTCGCTGCGTGAGACGAATTCGACTTCGAGGGCGATCGGCGGATCGGTCATCCGGCTTTCCTTTCCACCGATGCTCAGTTTTATCGAACCGCCAAGCGGAACATCGGCCAGCGCGGCAACGCACACCGGGTCGTTGATCACGACAGCTGCGCGGTCGATGCGGTGAGCAATCAGCGCCCGCAAGACTGTCGGCGCGTCGCCTGGCGCGCCGCCGCCGACATTATCGGCCGGTTCGACGAGTGCCACGGGCGTTTGTCCGTGAGACACATACTCGAGCACCTGCTGCATGACGCTGTCTAACGGGAGTTCGATCACATTCCCTGCGTCACGATGTGCGACGGCGAAATCGCGCAGCCGCGCGAGGTGATGCCGCGCTTTCTCGGGATCGCCGAAGGTGACGGCCGAAAAGCTGACTCTCGTGTCGAAAGTGTCGGCGAACGAAAACCCGGACATCACGTTCACCGCGATAATTTCGGGAAACTCACGTTCGACCGCGCGGGCCATGGCTTCGAGGTTCCGCATCGGTTCGTCAGCCGTCCCGGTTCCGGTCGGCGGCCAAATGACGGGCGCCGCTTCGAAGACGGCCGTAGGC
>CAYWOV010000681.1:0-3062 GCA_964459965.1 uncultured Planctomycetaceae bacterium
CAAGGGGAAGACCGTCTGACCCTGCGCAAGTTGCTTGGCGAACTCCAAAGCCATCGGGGTATCTGACCAGATGAACCGCCGAGTCTGAGCCACCTCGCACCGGGCCTCGCGCCATTGGACCTCGGCGTTTTCCAAGAGGTCTCTGATTCGCTGTTCGCGGCGTTTGGCCTCGGTGGGATCGGTCCCCAAGGCGAATTTCTGCCGAACGGATGGGGTCGAATAGCCGAGGTCTTTCCGAATCTGGCAACTAGGCATATCGGGTCGTTTTGATGGAGGTATTTGGGCGACATGCGAACCTAACTCATTGGTGCGACACCTTTCAAGCGATTTGCGACACCCATTGCGACACTTTTCCGCTTTTCCGGGGTGTGTTATAGCAAGCCCGCAGCCATCGGATTTACGCAAGTACAAATAAAAAAGGAACTTGTGAATTCATCACAAGTCCCTTTTATCTGGAGGCGGCGGGAATCGAACCCGCGTCCTGTGATCCCTCGATGACGGCCTCTACGTGCGTAGTTCGTCGATTAATGTCGCTCGGGCCAGGCTCAGCGAACAAGGCCTGGCTCAAGCCATCCACAACAAATCTCGCGTCGGCAGAAGTGGCGTGAGCCGACGCCAGCCCGAATTTGCGACCGGCCTCCGGACTCCTCAGGCGGGGATTCCTCAGCCGGGGCTAACCTAAATTAGGCAGCCATTGACACATGCGTTTCGGCAGATGTCTTTTGATCAGCTTTTTACGTGGCCTACTGATCAACCACGGCACGCCACCGGCACTTGCGGTGACCCAGTCAAATCCAGTCGCCCCCCTTTTAGAAACAACCATTCTTCGGACGTAATTAGCACTACGGACGGTTGACGCATCTGAATCCTATCGGCATCAAGGGGCCGGTCAACAGATTTTTTGACGGATTCCGAAAGAAAGGCCGGAATCCCGAACGGCCACAACATATTTTCAAATAATGATTTACGTTGGCACGCGTTACCGTGCCGTCTCTTTTGTAAACTCTTAAACCGGCTGTTTGACATCTTCGGCTTTCAATTCGTCGACGAGACGGAATGTTTCGTCGAAGAAACCCGGTTTGAAAAGGTCGCCGATCAATAGATCGGTGAGATGTCCCTTGTGGTCAGGATTGCGTTTGACGAAACGGCCGAAACTGAAGCCTTCATAGTATTCGACGACGAGTCGCCGCATGCGGTCCATTCCCTCTTTGAACTCGGGACCCCACTTGCCGAGTTGGTCGGCCGTTGTGTCGCTCTTGGCCAGGCCTTCGGCAATCGCGTCGGCCGCCAATTGGCCCGACTTGAGAGCGAGCAAGACGCCGGACGAATAGAGGGGATCGAGGAATCCGAACGCGTCGCCGACCAACACCCAACCGTCGCCGGCCGGCTGTTTCGAGGAATACGAGTATTCCCTTTGAACGTGGAAACCGTCGCAACGCGTGGCGCCGGCGATGCGGCGTTTGACTTCCGGGCAGCGCTCGACTTCCTCGAAATAAATCTCTTCGTGACTCTTGCCGTCTCGGTTTTTGAAGAGGTAGTCGAAATTGGCGACGACTCCGATGCTGACGACATCGTTGTGCAGGGGGATGTTCCAAAACCAGCCGGTTTTGCCCTGCGTCTGCAGGACGATTGTTGCGCCTTCATCCCGCCCGTGATCGCGCCAGGCGCCTTTCCAGTAAGTCCAGAGAGCGGCCTTGCGAAGATCCTTGTCCCATTCCCGCAAACCCAAACGGCCGCTGATCATCGTTCCCTGACCACTCGCGTCGACGACAACTTGGGCGCGGACCTCCTGCACGGAGCCGTCTTCGGCCACGACTTTGACGCCGACGGCTCGCGACCCGTCAAACAACACATCGAGCACGCGGACGCCCTCATGCACCTCGACACCGTGCTCGCGTGCGTTGTCGAGCAGCATTTTGTCGAACTCGCTCCGCACAACTTGCCAGGTCTGCGAGCATTCGTGCGGCTTGTGGTCCAAAAAATAAAAGGGCTCCGAGAGGCGGCCGCTCTGGCCCACGAATTGGACACTGTGCTTTTTGACGAAAGGGCTCTTCCGCATTTTGTCGAGCATACCGAGCCGCTTGAGCACCCAGTACGTCTCAGGGATCAGCGACTCGCCGATGTGAAATCGGGGGAAATGATCACGTTCAAAGAGAACGACCTTGACCCCTTGCTGGGCGAGTAACGTAGAAACGGTCGAGCCAGCCGGTCCGCCGCCGATCACGACAACGGGGACGTCCCGCGGAAACGAGCTTTGTTGCGTCATCTCAAGCTCCCTTTTACAGGGGGATTCCGATTCTCAAGAGGTTTCCACCCAAGAACTCTCAGGCGACTCATGGGGCCGCCTTGCTTCTTCAAGCAGCGCGATGAGCTGCCGGAGGCGGGATTGAGACACATGACCGAGCTGTCGGACATGACAGCGGCGGACCGCCTCATCGAGCGACTGGAGCAACTTAAGACCGGCATCGGTGATGCGAACCTCGACGATCCGCCGGTTTTCAACCGGTCGATCCCGGCGGATCAAAGCACGCGTTTCCAGTTTGTCCAGCAGTCGCGTAATGTCGGGAGCCCGCGAGACAAGTCGCTCCGCCAGCACGAGCGTCTGCAGGCCGTCGGGATGCTTGCCATGCAAGAGGCGCAACGCGTTGTATTGCTGCGGAGTCAGGTCGACCGTTTGGAAGAGTTGGTCCTCTTCGATGCGGAGACGGTCGTAGGTTCGCCAAAGATGGAGAAAAGCCTCCTGCTCCAGCGAATCGAAACGCCGGCTTTTCCGCGCGGGGGACCGTGAGGGAAGGACTCCAGCCATTCCCTCATAATAGTTGTTCCAACAATTGTTGTCCAGACATGAGTTGTCCGAAGCGAGCCTGCTTTTTTTGGGGCGGCCGGCTTATCTCAGCGTCCTACGCCTGCGAAAAAGTTGCCGTGCGGCGAGCGCTGTTCTACAATGGCCGTTTCGTGGCTAGAATCGGCCGCGAAGTTGTAGCGATTGGAGAAAGAAAACGGGCCAGATGGTGAAGCGGACCAACCATTACGACGTGGCTTTCGAGGAATATCTGCGGGGG
>CAYWOV010000682.1:0-3056 GCA_964459965.1 uncultured Planctomycetaceae bacterium
GTCGCGCGAGCCGCGACGGCGCCGGAGGTGCGCAGGGCGGTTTCGCAACGCACGCGAGCTGATGGCCGCGACGGGTGCGAGGCTGACAACCAACGACGGCCTCCCGGTCGACTCCGTTTGGATGGTTTGTTGGTGTTTTTGATCCTTGCTGCGCCCCAGAGTCAGCAGGTCGCGATGGCCGACGACGTCCCCGCGAGGGCCGGGGCTGGTCGCTCCGTGGTGTCGAAAACGGTCGCCGGACAGACTTCCCCAAACGCCTCTCCGATTTCCGCGACCGCGGATTCCCTCGGCGATTCTTTGCCAGACGGCGCGGTGTTGCGCTTGGGAACAACGCGGTTGCAGAATCCCTCGTCCGTCGCCGACCTCGTTCTCTCACCGGATGAAAAAACGATCGTCACGATGGGCGACGAAATGATTGTTTGGGACGCGACCACGGGCAAGGAACGGTGGCGGGTCGGCGATGGTTGGCGACCGCCCGGAGCCTCGTATGGCGTTCGAGGCGTGGCATTCGGCCCGGACGGACGGTTCTACGTACCCGGCGGCCAACTCGGCGACGTCATTTGTTGGGACGTTGCTTCCCGCCGCCGGGAATCGTTGCCAATGCAATTTGCGGGGCCAAGTCGCGAGCGATTTCGCCCCAATTGTCGTTCCGTCGACGTCAGTCGCGATGGTTCGAAAATCGCAGTCGGAGCCGCAAATGGAATTGCCGTTTGCAGCCTCGACACGCATGCGGTCCTCTTCCAAATCGCCAACAAGCCTGATCGTCCGCTTGATTTCAGCGGCGACGATCGGCTCACGTTCGGGGGCGATTACTGTTGCGGCTGGTTTTCGCCGGATGGCAAGTTGTTGGCCGTGGTCTCAAGCGATCAGCCGAAATCCATTCAACTTTACGACTCCTCGAATGGTCAGACCGTTCGAGAGTTGACGCTCGCCGCGCGCCCGGTGCGATTGGCCTTTTCACCGAATGGCCGACAGATTGCCGCGACCGAGCGAGACAATGCCGTTCGCCTATACGACGTGGCGACGGGGAGCCGAATCTGGTCGCACATCGTGAAACTCACAGATATCTACGAGAACTACACGTCGGCCGTCGCTTTCAGCCCCGATGCCAAAATCGTTGCCGTGGCTGCGACCGATTTTCGCATTTACCTCTGCGACTCGGCCACCGGCAAAGAGACCGGCAGCCTGGAGGGACATCACTGGTATCCCTGGACCTTGGCGTTCACGGCAGACAGCAAGATGCTCTACTCGTCCGGATGGGATGGGACGGTCCGCCGTTGGGACGTGACGGCCCGCAAGCAGTTGCCGCCGCCGCGCGGCGCTCACGCCACAGAAGTTTGCGCCGCCTCTCCCGATGGCCGAACGCTGGCGTATGCCGACGACTTGCAGACGATTCGCCTCGTTGCCGCCAAGGACGGAACCGAGTTGCGGACGATCGATCTTGCGGACACGGAATACTCGCAATTGGCTTTCTCGCCCGACGGGCGGTATCTGGCCGGGGGAGGCAGCGGCAGCGGGCAAGTGCGGACTGCCCTTTGGAATGTCGCGACCGGCCAATTGGTTTATCGGTGGGATTGGCCAAAGGGACGGGATCCGCATTCAACCGTCGAGTCGTTGAGCTTTACGCCCGACGGCAAGCGGTTGGCCGCCGCGGTCTTCCGCCAATCGGCCGTTTACGTTTGGAACCCGTCGAACGGAGAGTCGATTGCCCGTCTTGCGCACAGCCAAGTCTATGGCCTGTCGTTCAGCCCGGACGGCAGTACGCTGGCGACCGCCGGCTGGGATTCGATCCTTCGATTTTGGGACACGAGCACCTGGAAAGTGCGGCAACAGGTCAAGGTTGAGGAAAAGTCGCCGAGCGGCGACGCACGAATGTATGCCGTTTGCTACGACATGCAAGGCGGCCTGATCGCGACGGCTCACCTGATGAGCGGCGTGGTTCGGATTTGGAAGGCGTCGGACATGTCGCTGCTGACAAAGTTTGAGGTGCCGGGCGGTTTTACTTACGGTTCGATCGGCTTTTCCCCGGACGGCTTATGGCTGGCCGCGGGGAACTCGACTGGGGACGTTACGCTTTGGGACCCGCTGACGGGCCAGATGGTGTGGAAGATCGGACGACATGAAGGCCGCGTCTACACCCTCGGCTTTGGTCGCGACAATCGAACGTTATTGAGCGGCGGCGAAGACCACGTCTGCTATTTGTGGAATCTGTGGCCCGGGCGCACGCTCGTGGAAAAGGAATCGAGCCTTCTGTGGGACGATCTCGTCGGAAGCAACGGCCGGGCGGCCTACCATGCAATGTGGAAGCTGTCGGAAATGCCGGACCAAGCCGTCACCCTCTTGGCCGATCGAACGGAACGGCTAAGAGGCGGGGCCGCCGAGATCAAGACGTCCGAGCGATCGACGGCGGCGCGGAGAGCGGTTTCACTCGTTGCGCAGATTGGCACTCCTGCGGCGATCCGCTTGCTCGAGGACTGGGGCAAGTCCGATCCAAACACCGCCCTCGGGCAATTCGCCTCTGCGGCGCTCAGACGCGAGCACGAGAACTAGTGCGGCGCGCAAGTCGTTGACGTGATGACAATGCTCGGCGCCTGTTAATCCGTAGCTGGTGTCGTTGGGATATGTCTTCGGATAGGTCGCAGTGTAGCATGGCTGCTGTGCGTCCCTGGCCTTCGACACAGGAGCTGCCATGTCTCTGCGACCGATCAAACGGCTCATCAAATCCAAGCCAACCGTCGAGGGGGCCGGCGTGCATTTGCGGCGGGCGTTTGGGTTTGGAAATACGTCCGATTTCGACCCGTTTCTCCTTCTCGACGATTTTCGGAACGACATTCCGCAGGATTACCTGGCCGGCTTTCCGTGGCACCCGCATCGCGGCATCGAGACGATCACGTATGTTCTCGCCGGAACCGTGGAGCACGGCGATAGCCTGGGAAACAGCGGTGCGATTTCGGCGGGCGACATTCAGTGGATGACGGCGGGGCGGGGCATCATTCACCAGGAGATGCCGAAGGGCGATGCCTTGGGCCGCATGCATGGCTTTCAGTTGTGGGCTA
>CAYWOV010000683.1:0-3053 GCA_964459965.1 uncultured Planctomycetaceae bacterium
CAGGGAAATCCGACTAACGGCCCCGGCGGTTCAATGAACGGTTCCCTCAACCCGGGAGTGAGTGGGCCGAACATTCCAGGAGTAACCGGCGCGGGCTCGGTGGCGGGCGGATTCCAAAGCGGTGGCGTTCAGGAATTTCAAAACGGCGCGTTCTCGGTGGGCGGACTGAATTCAGGGACGGGCGCCTACCCCGCGCCGACATACTATGGAACAACCGGCCCGAATTATTTCCCTAACAACAATTATGTCCCCGGCAGCAACAACGCCATCTACGGTGTCAATCCCGCGCCGCAAGTCGCAGGCGGATATAACCTCGCGCCGCCAATCGGTCTTGAGCAAAGCGCGGCCGAAGGTCATTTTCAGTACGGGTGGTGGTGATTCGCAGGAACAACAATTGCGACCGGGCGACAGCCTATAAGAACAGCCTTGAACAAGCGAACCACGACGGCTTGACGGACGCGACGCAGAGCCTACGAAAATTGACGCTCGCGGTCGTGTCCGTGTGTCGTGGCGGTCTTAAAGAGTCAACACCGTGCTACGCCTGATCACGCCAAAATATGTCGCCCGCCTCAGGCGGCAGATAGATATCGAGATTCGCGGGACCGCGCGCTCGCAACCGACGACGTCAAGGATTTTCGTGGAAACGAAACACCAAGACGATCTCAGCCGCTACGAGTCGCAGGCCCATCAGGCCCAAACAAAAGCTGGCGAATAGACCCTCAGGGGCTCGAACGGCCGGCGCGCGAAGCGTGTGCCGCTCCGGCCGACACATCGCGAACGACCGCGGCCTTCTTCAACGTCGTCAGATACTCGACGACGTTGACGAGATCTTCTGCCGTCATCGCCTTTTGCAGGTCGGCCGGCATCAGCGAGATCGATTGCTCCTTGATCTCCTCGACTTCGGAGACGCGATAAGTATGCGTGATCGCGTCGGCGTCCTTGATGGCGATTGAGTCCGCCGTTCGGTTGGTCAAGATGCCGGTAACCACATTGCCGTTCGCCAGGACAAGCGTGTATGCCGCGAAGTTATGACTGATGCCGGCACTCGGAAAGAGAATCGACTCGTAAAGCGCCGGCCGGCTGAGCTTGGCGCCGATTTCCGAAAGGTTCGGGCCGACGTCCTTCCCCTCGCCGTTGACGACGTGGCATTTGGCACACGTTCCATTCTTGGCGAAGATAATCCGTCCCTTTTGCGGATCGCCCGTCAGGCGGGTCAACTGCCTGATTGATGGCAGCGGTTTGGCGTCGACCGAGCGCTGCAGCGGAAAGAGTCTGTCGGCGCCCAGTCGAATCTGTTCGACGGGCGAGCTATGCAAAGCGGCCGAGGCTGCCTGCCGCAATCCCTCATCCAGTTTGCCGGCTTCCGCTTTTGCCAGCACGCGCGACGCGCCGGATTTCGTGCGGGCGACGGCCCGCAAGGCTTGTCGTCGCAGGTCGATCGGCCGTTTGGGATTTTCGATGATGGGCCAGAGCAAGCCGTTCGCGCGGGGATCCTGGGCGCTCCCCAAGACGCGAACCGTATTTTCGACGACTTGTGGCTCGTTCGACGAAAGTGCCGCGTCGACGATTGCATCGGCGTGTTGTGAAAACACTAGTTCGATCGCACGGACTCCCAATTCACTCTCTGGATTGGACTGTGCGAGCCCCAGCAGATCGGCGGCATAATCCCGCAGATCGAATCGCTGCACCAGATCGGCAAACCGGCTCGTGCCGCGCGATGCGTCAACAACCCGCTTGAGCGCTTTAAAATGTGCCGGATCTTTGAGAACCTCTTGCCGATCGAGCCGTTCAATCGCCTCGGCGATTACGATGTCGCGCGGATGGGTGTTGCCACTCGCCAAAATGGTGACATACGGGTCATGGGTCTGGGTCTGTGGATGCCGTTCGATCCGCAGGGTCCGATCGTCGAAAGCCAGCCGGACGAGTGCATTTTCTTTCTCCGGGCCCTTCAGAAAGTCGAAAGCACGCAGATACCGCGGCAAATCGCCCGACGGCGTCGAAGTATCTCTGAGAATTGACTCGAGCAATTCCGGCGTTTTTGTCGCTCGGGAACGCCAGACGAGGTCGCGGCCACCTGGCGAGTTCCAGGCGGAGCCAACCTTTCTCAGCCAGGCGTCAAGGCATGCGTCCCAATCGCCGTCGGCTCCGATTCCCAAGGCTTCCAAAAACCAGCGATCATGCCCGTCATATCGGGCGGCCAACTCTGCCCAGAGGGTGGCCCTCGCCGAGCCAGCGATGTTACGCAGCGCGATCGCACATTCGCGGCGAACGTCCGGCGACGGGTCGTTTACCAGGCTGTCGACCGCGCTGACCAATGTGGCAGGAAGTCGGCGAGCGACGCGAATCGCCGTGGCGCGGATGTCTGGATCGGCATCTCCCGCAGCCCGGGCAATGTGCCGATTGCCGAATTGTGAAACGGTTCCCAACAGCCACAAGGCACGAGCCCGAATTCGCGGATCGGGCGAGTGTTGAAACACTCGCACCAGGGCTGGCTCCGCCTCGCTCTTGCGAGTGGCAAGCGCCGTCCAGGCGAGATAGCGCGTGGCGAGGTTCGGGCTTTCGAGCGCCTTGATGGATCCCGCAATCGATGAAAAGTCATGATGCGGGACGCGGTACGGCGTTTTGGGCGGGGCGACGCGGAAGATGCGGCCGTGGTTGATGTCGCCCATGCGGTGGCCGCCGACGCCCGGATCGTACCAGTCGGCGACAAACAGCGAGCCGTCCGGCGCGACGCAGACGTCCGATGGACGGAACCAGTTGTCGCGCGTGCCGCGTAAAATGTCGCCGATCCCGGCGCGGAAACCGGCACCCACTTTTTCCACTGTATAGGCGCGAACCACGTTCACACCTGGATCGCAGTGGATCAGCTGATTGCGGAAGACGGGTGGCAACAGGTTGCCCTCGTACACGCAAATTCCCGATGGCGCGCCGGCTCCGGTAACCAGCATGTTGGGCACGACGCCCGGATCGTTTTGGTGCCAGTGGCGGGCCGGGATTTCGGACTCCATATTCGTCCGCGGCGTCTGCCAGCTTGCCCCGGTCATTTCGTCGCG
>CAYWOV010000684.1:0-3047 GCA_964459965.1 uncultured Planctomycetaceae bacterium
CGCGCCGTTGGGGTCCACCGTCACGCCGACAGGGCGGGCCTGGTTCTTTCCCACGAGCAGCGGCAGCTCGGTCGCGCTAAAACTCGCGCCGCGCGCCAAGATTGGATATCGCATCACGGCTCGGACGCCCCAACGCGCCACGAGGAGATTGTTGCGAAACTTATCGGGGATGTTGGGACTGTCGAGATACGCCTGCCCGACTGGGACTGCGCGACTCATACCTGTGAACATCGTTTCCAAGAGGTCGGCCCGGTCGGGTGTAATGTGCGGCATCCAGCCCCGCGGCCAGCTGAAATCGCTGTGCGGCGTGACGTGGATCAAACGACCCGGGACGTACGAGAGAGGCAACGACTCGTGATCGTTGTCATTGCCGAACAAGTTCCAATTGTGGTCGAAGACCAGACCGCAACAGTTCCGCAGCCCGCGCGCGACAACCTGCAGCCCGCTGCCGTCAGGATGCATCCGCAGTACGGCCCCCTGCCCCGTGTAGGGAATGCCCTGTTTGTTCGTCGGAGTGAAGAAGGTCCAATGCCCCCAATGGTCCGGCCGATCGAAATCGCCGTAGTGGACCAGCGTGTCGCCCATCGAGATGTAAAGGTCGCCCTCCGGTCCCCAAGCCAGCGCATGAAAGCACTGGTGCACGTGATACCGCGGCACTCCCCAGAGCAGCCGCCTGGTCTGAAGGCCGTGCCGTTTCACGACGCCGTCGGGCACAACGTAAAGGGCCGAGAGCGTCAGAACGTACAAGTCGTTCCCGCGAGTCTCAATGTCGTAGACCCACGTGTGGGGCGGAAACCGCAGCAATTCTTGGCGCGGAGCAAATCCGCCGCCCTTCGCGGGCTCGTACACAAAGAGCGCCTCGCGCCCGCCGACGAAGAGCCGTCCCGCCGAATCGACCCGCATCGACAGAAACGATTCTTTGGGCGACGAATCGAGCCGCTCAAGCCACACTTCGGGATTGACGACGGCATAATCCAAGGCATCGGCGGCACGCAACGGCACAGATGCAGCGATGATCAGCAAAGAAAAACAAGCGATCGCGATCGCTCGAGCCGCAGGAATCAACGGAGCCAGTCCACGCGACGTGCTCTCGCACGCCCACGCAAAGCCGTGGGCGTGGCACCCGGGAAAGCGAGTGCGGCAGGGCGTGCTCCAATCCCCCCTCTGCCCCCTCCCCTTTGCCCTCTCCCCTCTCTCCACTACTCGGCGTCCTCCGGCTGATCGACATCGACCTGGGACCAATCGACGCCGGCTCCCTCGCGGCGCAATTCGTCGAGCACCGTCTTGGCCCGTTCGAGATCGGGTTCGGCCACAATCACGGAGACGCCTCCTGGAGTTTCGGCACGAAAGCCAGCCGTGTATCCGCCGACGGCATGAGCGCGAATGTTTTCCGCCTCGAGAGCATTAACGATGGCCGAGGCCTCGAACTCGGTCGTTACGGTCGTCAATGTCTTGAGTTCTTCATTGTCCAAATCCATTTGAAGCTCCGATTACTCAGGTGCGTTGCCGATGTCCCACTTTCAAGGTCAGACGGACGCGATTGTTGGCTAGACGTGCGCTTTCAGCACGCGCAGCTCGCGGGGCAGCGGAAAGTTGACGCTCTCCCGGCGAAAGGCAACTTCGCGAACGCTGGCGCCGAAACGCTCGACCAGGTAGTCGACGCATTCCTGCACCACCGCTTCCGGCGCGCTGGCTCCGGCCGTGATCGCGACCGATTGGCTTTCGTGGAACCATTCGGGCCGCAGCTCGCGGGGACCGTCGATGAGATAAGCCGGCTTGCCCACGGCCTGGCCGATTTCCATCAGCCGCCGGCTGTTGGAGCTATTTTGGCTGCCCAGCACAATCAGCACATCGGCCTGGTCCACCAGCCCCGTGACGGCTTCCTGGCGATTTGTGGTCGCGTAGCAGATGTCTTCCTTCGGCGGCGACGCGATATGCGGGTAGCGCTGTTTCAGCCGTTCGATGACGGCGTTCGCCTCGCCGAGGCTGAGCGTCGTCTGTGTGAGATAGGCGATCTTTGCGTCGGGCGAAAACGAGAGGGCGTCGACTTCGTCCACGTTTTCCACGAGCGTAATGCTCCGCGGAGCCTCGCCCATGGTGCCGATCACTTCGTCGTGACCTGAATGTCCGATCAGGATGATGTGATACCCCTCGCGGGCGAATTTAATCGCTTCGAGATGAACCTTGGTTACCAGCGGACAAGTGGCGTCGATCGTCTGCAAGTGCCGTTCGCGGGCCTCGCCCCGAACTTGCGGCGAGACGCCGTGCGCGCTGTACAGCAACAGCGACCCTTCAGGGACCTCCGACATGTCCTCGACGAAGGTCACGCCCTGTTTGGTGAACCGCTCGACGACGTACCGGTTATGGACGATCTCGTGGTAGACGTAGATGTTCGGCCCGAACATCCGGATTGCCTCGTCGAGGCAGTCGATCGCCATATTCACACCCGCGCAAAACCCGCGCGGACTGGCTAGCAAAATCTGCATGAGCACTCACTCGTGGACAAAAGTTCGCCTTATTGTAGGCGGTCCATGAGGCGATGCCCACCGTCGAACGAGTTCGTCGGAAAAACCGTCATTCGACAGTGACGCTTTTCGCCAGGTTCCTGGGCCGGTCGACGTTGCAGCCGCGGAGCAGAGCCACGTGGTAGGCCAGGAGTTGCAGCGGCAGGACGGTTACAAGCGGCTGCAGATATTCCTCGACATCGGGAACAACGATCACGTCGTCTGCCAGGTCGGCCGTCCGGTGGTCGCCTTCACAGGCAATGGCGATCACCGGTCCCTTGCGGGCCTTGATCTCTTCCAGATTGCTGATGACCTTGGGATGAATCTGGCCCCGCGGAATCACGAAAACGCTCGGCGTTTCCTCGTCCACCAGCGCGATCGGGCCGTGTTTCATTTCGGCTGCCGGATAACCCTCCGCGTGAATGTAACTGATCTCTTTGAGCTTGAGGGCACCCTCGAGCGCGACGGGGAAGTTGTACAGCCGGCCCAGGTAGAGAAAATTGTTCGCCCTGTGGTATTTCTCGGCGACGTCCCGTACTGCGT
>CAYWOV010000685.1:0-3042 GCA_964459965.1 uncultured Planctomycetaceae bacterium
AACTCACCAAGCGGTTGGGTCCGCTGGCGGCCCCTGCCGCCGGAGCAATGGGCGGGGCTTGCCAATCGATGGGAGGCGCCTGCACCGGATTAGGCGGCGGAAAGTGCAATTCGGCTGCCACCAACCAGAAAAAGGCAATCGAACAACTCAATCAGGCGGCCGTTGCCCTTCGCGACGCCGAGACTCAACTGAAAAAGGAGATCGAATCGCTGGCTCGCCAGCGCGTGATCGAAAACCTGACCAAGATGATCGCCCAGCAAAAGCAGGTCCGCGAAGCAACTCGCCGGCTTGTGCCGCGCGTCGCCGAGAAGCAGCGGCAGGCGCTGCTGGCGGTGCGGCAGCTCGCGCCGCTCGAGGAAACGATCGCCGGACTTTGCCGGTCGTCGATCGAATTGGTCGAGTTGACGCAATTCAGCGTCGTCCTGCCGAGCGCGCTTGGGGCCATCGAAGGAGACATGAACATGGTCGCGGATTCGCTCCGCGACGGTAAGGCCGACGACGAGCTTGTGGCAACGGAGAAGAAAATCGAGTCAGACCTTCAGGCCCTGTTGGATGCCCTCAAGGACGCCGCCAATGCGTCCAGCAGCCCATCTCGCTGCAAGGGTTGCAAATGCGACAAGAACAAGCTTCTCTCCGAGGTCCGCATGTTGCGGTGGATGGAAACAGCGCTCAATAAGGATACGCGCGTCGTCGACGCCTCGAAGCTCGGAAACAAAATCGGCGTGAGCGAAGCGACCACGAGAACACACGATCTGGGCCGCCGGCAGGAGGAGATCCGCAAGATCACCGCGCGTCTGCACGCCATGACGTGCCCGCACTGCCTGGAAGAGGGAGACGGGCCATGAGGAAGGGGAGAGGGAAGAGGGAAGATGGAAGAGGGGAAAGCCTGGCATACCGCCTGCGAAGTGCGGTTATCGAGTGCCGAGGTTTGTTCTCCCTCGCCTTGGTGGTCAGCGCTGCAGGGACACTTTTCGCCGGCGACAGCACAGGCGGAGGTGCAGGTTCGATCCCGCGGACTGCGAATGCCGCACGTCCGGCGGCCGACCAATCTGCGCTCAAGAACGTGGTCAAACCGCAGTTTCTGCAGACTCCCTTCGTGCCTGGGGGCAAGTCGGCCCGTTTGCAGCAGTTGCAGGCGCTGGTCGATTCCAAGGACTGGCTGAAGGATCCCTTTCGCCATCTGCAAACTGACATGGTCGATGTGATTGACGACCTGGCCGATGGCCAGACGCATAAGCCGGCCCGCGTGACGGAGCCGAAGATCGTTTCGCGTCTCGACGCGCTGATTGAATTGCTCGAAAAGCAATGTAAAGGCGGCGGAGGCGGGAACCCCAATTCGCCACTACGGCGGTCGGTGCTGGCAGGCGGACCCGGCGGCGTCGGCGACTTAAATGCGCCGCGCAATAGCCGGCGCAAATGGGCCGAGCTGACACCCAAAGAGCGCGAACGAATTCTGCAATCGCGGACGGAAGGGTTTCCGGCCGGCTACGAAGAGATTCTGGGTGAGTATTATCGGCGACTGGCGACCGAGGATTCGGTCCGTGCTATTGCGCCCTCCGCCGCAAAGCCGGCATCCGAAAAAACTCCCTAATCTGGCTGCAACTTCACGAAAGAACGTCCCTTGCGGCCCGAACCGTCGTCGTTGCTCGCCCGGTCTCTCGCGCTGGGATCCGCCTTCCTCGTGCTTGGCCTTTGCGGTCGGCCACAAGTGTCGGCAGACACGGTTGAGTTAGTTAGCGGCGAAGTCGTTACGGGAGTCTTGCGGAGTCTTGCCGACGGCAAGGTGACGTTGAGCCTCACGCATCCGTCCCGTGCTCGCGTTGTCGAAGACAAGCTCTTTAAGGCGATTCTTAAGGATGCCAAGAGGCCAAAAGGCGCGCCGGCGTCCGCGACGCCGGAGGAACTCCGCGCCATTCCCATGAGCGACGTCGTGCAAATCAAGTTCGAGCCGATGTTCGACCGCGCGCACGGGACTCACCCGCTCATCGATAACGACCCGGCGCGGAATGGGCGCCCCGCTTCCGGAACCATCAAGCTGCGTGCCGGCTATCACCGGTTCGTCTTGGCGTACTGGCATCGAAACGGCGGGGCATTCATTCGCCTGGCCTACTCTCGAATGGAACAGCCAAGCGAGGATCGGCAACGCTTTGTGCCGGGCGACATGCTGGCCCATTTGGGCGGCGGAGCCAGCGAGGCGGCTTCCGCCGGATTCGACAAAGAGGGTTATCGGCTTCCCGAAAAGCTGTCGGGGGAGATCGCACCGAACTGCGAGTACTCGATCCGTCGGCGCCCCGATGGACGTTCATTCGAAAGGATGACCGACATGCTCGGAGCCGCTTCCAGCGTCGGCGAAGGCACGATCGACCGTATCTCGACGCGACCGTTGCCTGACGAAAGTCAGGACGTCGCCATGCTGGTTGCAGGCTACCTGCATATCAGGCAGGACGGTCTCTACAAATTTGTGCTCTCGTCCGACGGCGGCAGCCAGCTGTATGTCGGTCAAACTCCGAGCGGCCTGCGTTCGTTCAACGCCGCCACGGCCTCTTCGCCCTGGATGTTGACCCTCGCCGAGGGGGGCAGCCTCAAGGGAACCATCGAGAGTTGGATCGACTCCAAAATCGGCGTCGGTGTTGCCGTCGGCCGTTCACGCGTCGCTCTCGCGATTCCTGCCACACGCGTGGCGAAGATTTGGTCGAATCGAGATCCCGGTAAGGAGCAGCCCGAAAAGGACGACAAGACGGGTGAGAAGATCGACGTATCGTCCCTGCCGGCGAACCAGGACGTCGTTTTCGCGCATTCGGCAAAGGGCCCCGTTCAACGCGTGCCCTGCCGCGTAAAAGGAATCCAGGGCGAATCGCTGGTGCTGCTGTTTGGCGGCGAATCGCGCAAGATTGCAATTGCGAAGGTGGTCGGCATCGTGCTGGCCTCGGATCAGGCGAATGCGGCGAACGAACAGGCGTTTCATCAATTCGTGGAAACCGAGGGGGGAATCAAATTCCCTGGTCAAATCATCTCGATGGATGCCGCCGTTACCAAGGTCCG
>CAYWOV010000686.1:0-3042 GCA_964459965.1 uncultured Planctomycetaceae bacterium
GCTGGCGCCCTGCACGTTCTGGCCGGCGTTCTGCGCATTCTGACCCGTGGTCTGCACACTCTGGCTCGCGGAGGGAGACGCAGACACGATGAGCAGGGGAGATGACGTATGGACTTCGGTGCCGCCGATGATCACGTGTGTCCGCGTGGGGTGGAAATGGTGGCCCGTCAGGAAGAACTGGGCGACCGTGGGCGAGCCGCGCTTGATCCAGGAGAGTCCGTAGTAACCGGTGATCTCCGGATTGAGCGAGGCGGCCCCCTTGTCGAAGAGCTGCGAGCCGGGCAGGTCGTACTGGTAGGGCACCGTCACGCTGTAGGTCTGCAGCGGTAGCATCTTCTCCAGCTGTTCGACGCGGCTGACCAAGCGTTCGTAATCGCCGGGCCGATAGCAGTGCGCATCGCTCACGTTCATCGCGCGGTGCTTGACGCATTCGACCTGGGCGCCCATGTCGATCATCTCGTTGTAGTCGAGCTTGCTCTGACCGGGGCGGGTCAGCTTCTCCCAGTTGGTGGTGATGTCCAGCTTGAGTTCGGGGACGAAGTTCGGCATCACGACCAGCAGTTCGCACTCGCGGATGCCCGGCTCGAGCCGCCGCTGGCGCAGCTCGTCGTCGCGGGTGAAACCGCCGCAGAAGAGAGTTTTGAAGCAGCTCGCAAGCGTCGAGTGTTCGGGATCGATGGCCTGCACGCGGGGATAGAAATACCAGCCGAACGTGTCGTTTTCGTGCGCGAAGCCGACCTGCGTGCGGTTGAGGTCGATCGTCGCCATGTCGAGGGCCATTTGCCGCGAGTACTTCATCGCCTGGTCGGCGCGCAGGCTGCCGTTGGCGACGGCGAAGGCGATCGCCAGTTGCAGCTCGCGGCGCTGGCTGAACGCGTTGTAAATGTTCTGCTCGTCGTTATTGGGATCGAGCTCGAAGACGTGCATCGGGTATTGCGTCTGGATGAAGGACGACCAGAGTTCTTGCGTCTGCGATTCGGGCGGCGGGCACGTATTGGCGAACTCGGCCCGGTCGATCGTGGCCTCGTCGCACGCCAGCGGCAAATGGCCCGACTGCTTGATGTCTTTGATCGAATCCTTGAGCTGACGCTCGAGCACGGCGGCCTGGGCGATCACCATCCAGCCGGCCGAGGACAGTTCCGATCCCGGGCCGGCCATCCGATCCCAGCCGACCCGCATCTTCGCCAGGCCTGCATTGTCGCCGCGTGCGTACGCTGCCCCGGCCTGCGGCACGAAGTGATACACGGGCCCCGTGAGCAGCTGCCGCTCCTTCATTTCGTCGTACATGCGGTTGAAATACGAAACGAGCCATTTCCGCAGCTCGTCCCGCGGCGGATTGCCGTTGGTCGATTTGATCTGCCCCAGGTTGGCCTTCACCGTCTTGAACAGGTAGTTCATCTGGTCGTAGCCGTACAGCTCGTCGTATTGCTGCGTGGTGACGGGGCTGGCCAGCGTGAGCGTGGCCGAGCGGAGCATGGCGTTGAGCCGCGGCGGATGCATTTTTGTCTTCGGCTTGGAGGGCGAGGACGAGTTCGACGTGTCCTGCGGTAAGTTGTCCTCTCTCCAGTGGTCTTCGTAGGTCCGCAGCAGTTGGTCGGCCAGGTCGCCGAAGACCAGCTTGGGGAAGGTCACCCGCAAGTGATCGGGATCGATGACCATCTGCGCCCGCATGGTGACGACGGCCGAAAAGCCTTGTCGCGTGCGGCGGCCCGGCAGAATCGAGACGGGCACGCGGAGCAGATACAGGCCGTAACCGGCCGCCTGCGCGCTGTCGGCCCCGCTGTTGATCCGCCGCAGGCCCTGGTTGACCTTCAGATACGTTGAGTTCTGCCGCAGTGATTCGGTCGGCTCGAGCGAAAACTTCGCGGTGGGCGAAGCGTTCGCATTGCTGAGGGCCTGATTCAGGACGTCGAAGACTTGGCCCTGCGGTGCGGCCGCTGTGGAAGTGGTCGAGAGGGGGACAGGCGTGGCCGACGTGTTCGAGGCGCTGCTCGACGTAAAGGCCGAGAAGGGCGTGGGAGGCGTGCCCGTCGACGGGCCCAGGTTGAGCCCCATGGCCGTCATGCTTTGCAGGTCGGCCTGGTCGGAGCGGGCGATGTAGCCCTGAATCGTGTCCTTGAAGTCGCCCAGGCGATTGATCATCACCTGTTCGTATTCCTGGATGTAGCCCATCAGGTCGGCGTCGCCCCAAACGTCGGGCTGCTTGACCGTGACGGAACCACAGCGATGGATTTCGTCTTCGAGCGAGGTGACGTCGTTGGCCAGCTCGACCATCCGAATCGGCGGTTCACCATTGGGACTGCCGGACAACGAGGTGACGCCGGCACCGGAGCTTTCGATACGCCGCGAGACGTCAAAATCGACGCACCCGCCGATCGCCAGGAGCAGGACGAAGCTGGGGACGACGAGCTTGGATGGCTGGCGAAGGGAATCAAACAGGGTAAACAGGGATGACTGGACGGCTCGCATGCGTAGCCTTTGGTGGGACCTCAAAGTGTCCGCGCGGCCGCGGAGTGGACGGCTGCCAGAGGCGCACCGCCGCACTCGGTCTTAGTTCGGATGTGCTCCTGTCGTTACTTGAGGAAAAATCGTTAATCTCGTTGCAAATATCCCAAATTTAAATATTCCCCACCGAGTGAGTCGTCGTTCCTCGCAATGTCTGCCAACCCGCCCCCCCTCCAAAACACTTGGCACACTTGGCACACTTGGCGGTCCTCGCGACGGGAATGCCAACACCCCCCCCAAAAAACACTTGGCAGAGATGGCAGACATGGCCGTCCCCGTGATGGTCAACTGATGACCGTATCCCTAACTAACTACTGCAACAACACTAACGTCATCATCATTCGTGAAGAAGGTCTGGGTTTAGTCACGAAGGGTGTCCCAATATTGGGCATCTTCGAGGATGGTCAAACCCTGCCAAGTGTGCCAAGTGTGCCAAGTGTTTTGGAGGGGGGTGGCACATCACGGCTTCATCTCTGCCATCTCTGCCAAGTGTTTTGGAGAGGGGGTGGGCTGGCACACATGGCGGCTTTGTGAATG
>CAYWOV010000687.1:0-3033 GCA_964459965.1 uncultured Planctomycetaceae bacterium
TTGCTCTACCGGGTGAAACAAGCAACACGCATGAGCGGCAAACAGCGAATCGGGGCGATCGTTCAAGCCCGCATGAGTTCTCGGCGGCTGCCGGGAAAGTCGCTGCGCCCGCTTTGCGGCAAACCGATGTTGCAATATGTGCTCGAAAGTCTCGCTCAGCTCGACGAGCTTGCACAAACGGTCGTCGCCACATCGACCGATCCCAGCGACGATCCCATCGCCAGTTTTTGCGAGCGTTTCGGCTCACTCTGCTTTCGCGGGCCGCTCGACAATGTGGCTGAGCGCTTTCGACAAGCATCGCGGACCTACGATTTTTCCGCGTTCGTGCGAGTCAGCGGCGATAGCCCCCTTTTGGACCAAAGATTGGTCGCAAGAGCGATTGCTCTTTATGACGAGTCGCTGGCCGATTTGGCGACGAACGTCTTTCCTCGCACGTTCCCCGCAGGTATGTCGGTCGAAGTGGTGCGAAGCGAGAGTTTCGAACGCGTCGTCCCTAGCTTGACGGATCCCGACGACCGCGAGCATGTGACGAGCTATTTCTATCGGCACGCCGACGAATTTCGCATCGTCAATTTTGCTGGGGACGTCCCCCGCCGCGACGTGCATCTGGCCGTCGACACGCCGGAACAGTTCGACTTCGTGGCTCGGATCGTCACACGGATGAACCGCCCGCATTGGGAGTATTCGCTCGATGACGTGCTGCGGCTGTGTGACGAGTTGATTGTCGCTGGTGCACCGGCTCCGTCGCAGGTGCGGCCGTGAAGCGATTGCGCGTGGCGGTCATCGGACTGGGCGTGGGCGCTCAACATGCGGAAACGTACGCCCGCCGGCCCGATTGCGAACTCGTCTCGTTGTGCGATCGATCGCCTGAGAAGCTGGCGGAAGTCGGTTCGCGTTTTCCGTCCGCCGTGCGGACGACCGACGCAGCACAGGTGCTCGCCGATCCGACAATCCAAATCGTTTCAATCGCGACTTCCGACGACTGCCATTACGGTCAGGTCATTCAGGCGCTCGAACGAGGCAAGCACGTCTTCGTCGAAAAGCCACTCTGCCTCATTCGAAGCGAATTCGACGACATCAAGTCGGCCCTGTCCACGCACCCCGATCTGATTCTCTCCTCGAACCTCATCCTGCGAAAGTCGCCTCGTTTCATTGAATTGAAACGGCTGATCCGCGAGGGCCAATTTGGCGACATCTACCACATTGAAGGGGATTACCTTTACGGCCGCCTGCACAAAATCATGAATGGTTGGCGGGGAACAATCGACAATTATTCGGTGATGCATGGCGGTGGCATCCATCTCATCGACCTGCTGTTGTGGCTCTTGGAGGAACCGGTCGTTGAAGTCGAGGCGATGGGCAATGCGATCGCTGCTCGGGGTTCGAGCTTCCGGTATAATGACATGGTCGTGTCGCTCCTGAGGTTCCGAAACGGAGCGCTTGGCAAGGTCTCGGCCAATTTCGGCTGCGTGCATCCACACTTTCACGCTTTGACCATTTACGGAACAAAAGCCACCTACGTGAACGGCCCTGAGGCCGGGCTGCTCTACACGTCTCGCGACGCCAACGCGGAACCGCAACGATTGACGACGGCCTATCCAGGCACTCACAAGGGGGATTTGATCGACAGTTTTGTGGACGCGGTAAAAGGCGGGCCTCCGCCCGAGGTGCCGGCGGGCGACGTGCTCCGGGCCATGGCCGTCTCGCTGGCGATTGACGAATCGGTTCTTCGCGGCGGCCCAGTGCAAGTTGGCGAATTGGCATAAGAGATCGGACAAGTCGTGGCGACGTCCTCGAAGACACGGAACATTCCCTTCGGCCGGCCGATCATTGGCGACGAAGAGCGTCAGGCCGTGTTGGAAGTCCTCTCTGGTCCGATCCTCACCCACGGCCCCCGTGTTCACGAGTTTGAACAGGTCTTCGCCCGCTTCACGAAGGCTCCCTTCGCGATTGCCACGGGCTCATGCACGGCGGCCCTTCATCTGGCGTACTTGCATCTCGGAGTTGGCCCGGGGGATGAGGTCATCGTTCCCACGCAGTCGCACGTAGCGACGGCTCACGCCGTCGAATACTGCGGAGCGCGGCCCGTGTTCGTCGATTCCGAGTCGCGAACGGGCAACATCGATATCGACGCGATCGAAAGCCGCGTGACCGAACGGACGCGGGCTCTCTCGGTCGTGCACTATCTCGGCCTGCCAGCCGATATGGACCCGGTGATGGCGATCGCTCGGCGGCACAACTTGTTCGTCGTCGAAGACTGCGCGCTGGCGATCGGATCGTATTACAAGGGCACCCATGCGGGCCTCATTGGCGATGTCGGTTGCTTTTCGTTCTACCCCGTGAAGCACATCACGACGGCCGAGGGGGGAATGCTGATTACCAGGCACGCCGACGTTGCCAAGAGCGTCTCGATGCAGCGTGCCTTTGGGATCGACCGCAACATCGTCAGCCAGCGAAAGACGCCGGGCGACTATGACGTCGAGCGACTGGGCTTCAATTACCGACTCAATGAGCTGGGCGCGGCGTTGGGCTTAGCGCAAATGCGGCGCGTCGAGGGATTTCTCGCCCGCCGGCACGCGAACGATCGGGCCTTGCGGGAGCGTCTGGCCGGTATCGCGGAAATCGAGCTGCTCGAGTCGAGCCGACCCGGCCTTGAAAGCAGCCACTACTGTCTGCCAATCCTGCTCAAACAACCGTTGGCCGCTAAGCGGCTCGACGTGATGGAATCGCTGGGCAAACGAGGCGTCGGCTGCAGCGTTTACTACCCGCGGCCCATTCCCCACATGACGTATTACCGCAAAAAGTACGGTTTTGGTGACGACTCGTTCCCGGTTGCGGCCCGCATCAGCAAATGTTCGATTGCTTTGCCAATCGGCCCCCACGTCGAGCCCGACGACGTCGTATATATCGCCGAGCAAGTCCAGTCGGCGATTGCCGAGGTAAAATGATATGACGAGCGTCGCGGGGAAGCGGATCGCGCTGATCGGGGGGGCCGGGTTCATCGGTCATAACCTGGCGCTGCGCCTCAAGCGG
>CAYWOV010000688.1:0-3025 GCA_964459965.1 uncultured Planctomycetaceae bacterium
CGTATTCCGCGCGTTCCGCGTCGAGCTTCTGTTGTTCCAGCGCCCATTCGTCGGGATGTGCCTCCCTCCATAGGTCCAACGCCGATTTCGACCGTAGCTGTATTTTTCCTTCCGGCGTTACATTCACATAGTAATGGTCGGGGAAGGGCCTGTCGGGTTGGGGATTCTTCCGGGGTTTGCCGGTAATAAAATCGACGTAGGCGGTCTGGACGATTCTGTCGGTCAAAAACTCCTTGGTGAACCCGCGGGCCGCCCACGCGCTTTCAATGGCAGGCGCGACACGCTTATTGCCCAATTCATGCACAAGCAAAAGCAACATCGCGTTATCTATCGTTAGGCTTTTGCCAACGAAAGGAAGCAGCTTCAGGAGCGAAACCTCAGCGGCCTTAGCCCATTCGGAGTTGCCTGACCGGAAGAGCGTAAAACCAAGTGCATTAATGGCTTGATTGTACGGACCCGAGACACCCGTGGCATTGGGCATGCCGATTTCGCCGAGGGCTTCAATGGCCTTCCGTCTTACTCCCCCGTCTTTGTCATTTATTGCGGCGTTGGCAAGCTCGGGGGCGGCGGCGACGGCCTTCGGGCCAAGTGCCTTCAGATTGTCTGCGGCTTGCCGGCGTAATTCAAAGTCACGGTCAGGTTCTCCGTTGGGTTGCATCCTGACAACAGGGGGTGTTTTGCCCTGTGCGACGAGCGACTCGAAAGGCGCGCCCTTCGGCGTTTTCGCGCGTTTTTTGCCTTTCGGCGCGGGTTGCTTCTTCGCGGCGTCGGCGGCAGCGACCGGCCTTTGACCTGACTTGAGGGCCCGAATTTGCTCCTTGATGTACTGGTCGGTTTCTTTCGCAGGAGGCTGGTCGTTGTTTTCAGCCCCAGGCCGATTGCTGGTGGCAGACGACTCGTCGGTGGAAGGCGTCGCTGGTCTGGTTTCTTCCTTCGGTTGATCCTTTTGAGGGTGATTTGCCGGTTGCTTTGTCGCGGCATTGGCGTTCTCGGCAGCGCGGGCGGCCGCGAGAGCAAGGCGTTCCGACTCTTGACGTTTCGCCTTGGCTGTTTTGTCTTTTGCGCGGCGCACTGGCCCATCGATGAAAATTTCTTGTTCTACAGCGTACTTGGTAAGACCGTGGGCCTCCCACGCTCGCTTAATGGCAGGCGCGACCCGCAGATTGCCCGAGCGATAAACGTCCAATAGGACACTCGCTTCACTAAACATTTCCTGCCTGCCGACGGTAGGAAGCAGCTTCAGAAGCGCGAACTCAGCAGCCTTCTTTGTTTCGGGGTCGAGCCCCGCTTGGAGGAGCGTCCGGCCAATCACAGCAATGCCTTCGAGCCCGCCTTTTTCGCCTAGGAGCTCAATGGCCTTCCGCTTTACGTCTGCCTCACCGTGGTTCTCTGCAGCCCAGGCAAGTTCCGCCGGGCTAAGGGCTTGAACTTTGCTAAGCAGAACTGCCTCCTTCGCATCGGCAGCGGCCTGCTCCAGCTTCCGTTTAGCTGCCTCGTCCTCCTTCGCTTTGGCGATGTCTTCCTTCGCTTTTGCTTGTAAATACGCGTGGAAGCGTCGGTTTGCTTCGTTGCCGATAGTGACAGGCGTAAACCCACTGGCCAACCACGCGCCTTCCATGGCATGCCAGACACGCTCATGGCCCGAGCGATGCACTACCTTAAGGATCAGCGCGTCATTCATCGTGAGGCCGTTGCCAACGGCAGGAAGCAGCTTCAAAAGCGAGTCCTCAGCGGCCTTGACTGTTTCGGGGTCGTTGTCTGGTTGGAGGAGCGCCCAGCCAGTCGCAGCAATGCTCCCTGGCCCGCCCGGGCTCGCCCCGATGTGCTGGAGATACGCGAGCTGCCTCGTCCGTGCTACATCGCCTGAGGTGCGACGACTCAGCTTGTCCTTCGACGGAGAATCGGCGATCGCCGCGGCCGCGAGAGCAAGGCGTTCCGACTCTTGACGTTTCGCTTCGGCAAGCTTGTTTTCTTCGCGGCGCCGATTGGCCGCGTCGAGGTTTCGCCGCAATGTTGTCGCGCACATCTCTACCAAAATCGGGTGCGCGATCTGGCGGCCGTCTAGTTTCCCCGACTTTCTGAATTGATCGAATTGTTCATCGCTCAGCGCAACGAGTGTCTTGATCGCCGCCGCATCCGATGTCGCCAGTTCGCAATCGGCGAGCAACTGCTTGGCCTCGGGCTTTTTCGTGGCGTGGGGGTCGGCAATGTACCGCTGCAGCAGCGCAACGGCCTCAACGATTGTCTTCCCGTCGAGGTTCGTTTTCGCCGAATCGAAGAGGGAATCGGCTGCCAGTTCCGCGCGCCGCGTCCGCACCGTTTCCAGAACGGCGTCCGCGTTGGCTTTTTCCGAAACCTCATTCGCGGCAATCGCCTTCACCAATCGCTGTTCGACGTTCTCTGCCTCTTTTGCGCGACCCTGCTTAAGCCAGGCATCGGCCTCTTTGACGGCCTCCCTCACTTCTGTATTGGCAGCGTCGATTCGCGCCTGTTGTCTCGATTTTGCGTCGAAGCGAAGAAGAGCACCGGCGCCGACGGCAACGACGACGGGCAGCGACCAAAGACCGATCATCAACAGAACCTTGGTCAGCCCCCGATTGCGCGTCCTTGCACGAGCTTCCGACGCTGTACGAGGTTCCGACGTTGTGCTCGTCGGGGTGGGAGCGATGTCCGCCCGCACAGGTGGGACAACAACGACCTGGCCACACGACGGACATTTCCGCCGTTTCCCGGACTGCTTCGCGTTGGCGACCAGCTTCTTCCCGCAATCGCAGACAACGGCGATCCGCTGCGGAGTATCCGGCAGGCCCGAATTCGCTGGCATGAATTCACCTCAAGCAAATCGACCGGGATTTCCCAGATTGATTCGATTCCCACACTGGCACACTGCGTCGATGCCGAAGTTACACCGATCGGGTCGGTGAGTCAACGATTTTCGCTCTCCCGCAGCGACTCCGAGCGGTCCTTGAGCCTCAGTTTTGTGGCTCGGACAGTCCACGGCGCGAACCTCAAGTTCGTGGAGATC
>CAYWOV010000689.1:0-1599 GCA_964459965.1 uncultured Planctomycetaceae bacterium
GACTCCTTCTCGGCACCGCCGCCGCCATCGAGCTTGCCGGTCCCGCCGTCATCCACACGGGAAGCCGCGAATATCTCAGCCACCTTATCCGTCACGGGTTCGTCAATATTCTCTTCGCCGGAAATGCCCTGGCTACGCACGATATCGAGCAGTCGTTTTACGGGACGAGCCTGGGCATCTCGATGACGCACGGCGGCTCGACCGAGGAGGGCCACGAACATCACCTTCGCTCAATCAACCGCATCCGTCGCCTCGGCGGCATTCGCCAGGCGGTCGAGCAAAATATCCTCACGAGCGGCGTGATGTTTGAATGCGTCCGCAACAACATCCCCTTCGTGCTGGCCGGCAGCATCCGCGACGATGGCCCGTTACCCGAAGTGATCACAGATACCATAGTTGCCCAGCGAAAAATGCGCGAATTAAGCGAGGGCGTGACGCTCGCCTTGATGATCGCCACCACGCTGCACTCAATCGCCGTCGGCAACCTGCTCCCCGCGCGCGTCAAAGTCGTCTGCGTCGACATCAACCCCGCCACCGTGATCAAACTCAGCGACCGCGGCACGTTTCAAACGATCGGCCTGGTCACCGATGTCGAACCCTTCCTCCGCTCGCTCGTCCAAGAATTGGGCGTGAAGTAGCGTTTTCGCTCAGATCGCAACGGAAGAGTGAGCGAATCGGGCAAATTGCGCCTTGTTCCGCGCCACACCTCTCGGCTACTTAATATGAAATTCCAGTAAAATCACGACCTCGCACCGGGAGCTTCCTCATGGCCAGCAACTGCATCGTCCACTTCGAGATCCCAGCCAATCAACCCCAAGCGCTGACCAAGTTTTATGGCGCCTTGTTCGGGTGGAAATTCCACAAAGCGGAACTTCCAGGGCCAGAGTACTGGCTCTGCGACACCGGATCCGAAGGACCGGGCATCAACGGCGCCGTCATGCAGCGCCAACATCCACAGCAGCCCTGGATGAATTACGTGGACACCCCCAGCATCGATGCGGCGATCGAGAAAGCGACACAGCTCGGCGCGACGATCGCATTGCCAAAAATGCCCGTGGCGGGCGTCGGTGCGCTCGCGGCAATCATCGATCCCGACGGGAACATCTGCGGGCTCTGGGAACAGCACAACACATGATCAAGTCGTCGCAGAAGTTATCGCCTGCGGTAATAAACCGGCCTAGCCGATCGGCCTTGCCCGCCCAAGTCAAAAAACACCGCGATGACGACCAGCACAATCCAAGCCCCCGACAACTGGTGCTGGTTCTGCAACATGGCGGCCATGTAGGCCAGCGTCGTATAGGGCATGAACACAAACCCCAAGAGCGGCCAAATCACGGTTTGGTACGCCAGTGTAAACCAATTCGTCAGCAGAAAAATAAAGAACATCGCGACCCGAGGCACGAAGACAGCAACAAGAGGCAGCAAGCAACCCATTTGAAATCCTTGTCGGCTCACGCGGAACGTGGACGCGCACAGATCTCGGAATGTTGGCGACGAGGTCCTGCCAATCGCGAATCGAGGCTGTGGCTGATTATCATCCTCGAATTATTTGTCCTGCTTTGGAAAATGGCTGACCCCGCCGTCCATGTACGGGATGCG
>CAYWOV010000689.1:1699-3023 GCA_964459965.1 uncultured Planctomycetaceae bacterium
CCGGGCGAGCCGCGCTCAGCTCTTCAATTCGATAATGCACTCGATCTCGACGGCGATGTTGCCGGGGAGTGAGCCCATGCCGACGGCGCTGCGGGCCGCGCGGCCATTCTCGCCGAAGATCTCGACCATCAACTCGCTGAAGCCGTTGATGACTTGCGGATGCTTCTGGAAGTCGGGCGACGCGTTGACCATGCCGAGCACTTTCAGGATGCGGCCGACGCGGTTGAGGCTGCCGAGCTGAGCTTTGAGCGTGGCCAGGATCGTCAGACCCACCTGGCGTGCGGCGTGTTTTCCCTGTTCTTCGGTCAGGTCGTCGCCGACTCGGCCGCAGATCATCGCCCCGTCCGGCAAGCTCGGCCCGTGGCCGGAGACGTAGGCGATATTCCCCGCGATCACGAGCGGGTTATACACACCGGCCGGTTTCGGAGCCGGCGGCAGCTGCAGTTTCAATTCCTCAACACGGGCGTCGGCATTCATGGCTGGACCTTCTGCTGAACACGTTGGGCGAATCGTCGGCCGGCCAAGTTTCAATCCTCTCGGCCGGTCACTCAGAATACCGCCGGGAGGGAAGAGGGGCGAGCGAAGGGGCAGAGGGCGCAACGGCCTTGCGGGTGTTTCGTGCCGTCTCTAACCCTCCCCCTTGTCCCCCCTCCCATCTGCCCTCCCGCTCCTTCCCCCCTGTACAAATCAACCGTACAATGAATGTTCGGGCGCTCCGGCGTCCTGTTCGTGTCTCAGAGAAGCGGATACGCATGGATCAACCATCAAGAATCGTGGCGGTCGTTGTCGGCGCTATCGTCGTTATCCTCGCGCTGATTTTGCTGTTTATGTTTGCGCGCTACTTCAAGCTCTGGCTGCGGTGCTTTGTGTCGCGGGCTCGCATCGGCCCGTTTGCCCTCATCGGCATGTCGCTGCGAAAGGTGAATCCGGCGATTGTGGCCGAGACGAAGATCATGGCCGTGCAGGCCGGCCTGGGGGATGACATCACCACCAACGCGATTGAAGCCCACTACCTCGCCGGCGGAAACATCCGCCGCGTGGTGCAGGCTTTGATCGCCGCCCACCGCGCTCGCATCGACCTCAACTGGGACACGGCCGCCGCCATCGACCTGGCTGGGCGGAACGTCTTGGAAGCGGTGCAAACCAGCGTCGACCCCAAGGTCATCGACTGCCCCGACACGCGCCGCACGGGCCGCTCGACGCTCGACGGCGTCGCCAAAGACGGCATTCAGCTCAAGGCCAGGGCCCGTGTCACCGTGCGGACCAATCTCGCCCAGCTCGTCGGCGGGGCGACGGAAGAAACGGTCATCGCCCGCGTCGGCGA
>CAYWOV010000690.1:0-3022 GCA_964459965.1 uncultured Planctomycetaceae bacterium
GCCGCACTCTTCCAGGGCGAGCCCGAGATTGCAGTGGCCGGGTGCGTAGTCGGGTGCCAGGGCAATCGTGCGGCGGAGCGCAGCCACCGCATCGGTACGCCGACCCAGACGCAGGAGAGCAAGTCCCAGATCCTGATGAGCCCGCGCGTCACTCGGACAGACCTCCACCAACCGCTGCAACAGATCGGCTGCGCGGGCATAGTCGCCGGCTGCCTCGTTCAACCAGGCGAGCTTCCGCAGTGCGTCGCCATGGTTGGCACCAAGCTGCAGCACCTGCTCATAAATCTGGGAGGCGTCGACGCCCCGCCCGGCTCGGGCCGCCCGCTCTGCCGCCTTAATCAGAGTCTCGACATCGCGGCGTGGCGATTTTGAAGGTGATTGAGACAAGGCGAGACTCTGCGTCGCTAAATCCGCAGACGCGATCTGCACAGACGACGGCCGTCGTTTCGACGGCACGTCCCGGACGCCGGCGCGCAACTGAGGCCAAGGATGGCCTTCCAAGCGGATGGTACCGCCGCGCGGTTGCGCAAGCAACAACTTCCACTCTTACGGAATTTTATTCGCCCCGTCTGATTATCGAGAATTTTGCCGCCGCGAATTTCTCGCAGTAAGGATGGGAAGTTATATTTGCGCCGCGGTCCCGAGACGGCGTCACCGAAGAATCCACGAGATCTGAAGCCCGATACGCCGAAAACTGGCGGTTCGAGGAGTTTCCGGCGAACCGATTGCCAAAGGATGCGGAATTCTATCGATTTGCAATCGCGGCTTCGGCTAGCTTGAATTGTCGCCAGGAAACGAATTTTCCTCGCAGGTGAGGCAAATGGGCGACGCGACACTCATCCTCTCGGCGATCGAGGCGGGAGACCCGTCGGCAGCAGACGATCTGTTGCCGCTGGTGTACGCCGAACTGCGCAAATTGGCCGCCGTGCTGCTGGCCCAAGAGAAGCCCGGGCAAACCCTGCAAGCGACCGCGCTTGTGCACGAGGCGTTTCTTCGGCTGGTTGATGGTGAAAAGATTCAGCAGTGGAGCAGTCGCCGGCATTTCTTTGCCGCCGCAGGCGAGGCCATGCGGCGGATTTTGGTCGACAACGCCCGCCGCAAGCGACGACCAAAGCTCGGCGGCGACCGGAAGCGCGTCGAATTCGACGAGGCCTGCTCGTTCACCGAGGACCGGGCGGATCAGTTATTGTCGCTCCACGAGGCGCTTGAAAAGCTGGAAGGGGAATCACCCGAAAAAGCCGAGCTGGTCAAGCTGCGCTATTTCGCCGGTCTCTCCCATCAGGAAGCGGCGCTCGCCCTGGGAATTTCCCGTGCAACCGCAGATCGATATTGGGCTTACGCCCGCGTGTTCCTGTATTCTGCGATCGAAGATGCCGAGGACGCCTGACGAAATTGTCAGCCGCGCGAGGCAAGTTGGCGTCGAAAGTCGCCACTGTGTATCGGACGACCATCAGGAATCGACGAAGTGGACCCGATCACACCGAGCATCGACGAGATCTATCTGGCCGCACTCGAGAAGTCGGCCACGCTGGACCGGTCTGCCTACCTCGATCGGGCCTGTGCCGGCGACGAGAAGTTGCGTCGGCGTGTCGAAAGACTGCTCCGCGCCGAGTCCGAAGTCGGCGATTTTCTGGAAGCTCCTGCCCCGGAAATTGCCGCGACATTCGTTCCAACTCCCTCCGAATGCCCCGGGGCCGTTATCGGTCCCTACACGTTGCGGGAGCAAATTGGCGAGGGGGGATTCGGCATCGTGTACGTCGCCGATCAGGAGGCTCCGGTTCGCCGGCAAGTGGCGCTGAAGATCGTCAGGCCCGGCATGGACACGCGGCAGGTCCTCGCGCGATTCAAAGCCGAGCTCGAAGCCTTGTCCCTGATGGACCATCCAAACATCGCCCGCGTGCTCGATGCCGGGGCGACCGAGACCGGGCGACCGTATTTCGTGATGGAACTCGTCCGCGGCGTTCCCATCACCGAATATTGCGACCAGAACAATCTCTCGGTGCGCGATCGGCTGGAGTTGTTCGTCGATGTCTGCCACGCCGTGCAGCATGCGCACCAGAAGGGGATCATTCACCGGGACATCAAGCCCTCCAATGTGCTGGTTGCACGGCACAACGGACAGCCGGTGCCCAAAGTCATCGACTTTGGCGTTGCCAAGGCGATCAATCAGCAGCTGGCGCCGGAGACGCTCTGCACGCATTTCTCGGAAATGATCGGCACGCCGCTTTACATGAGCCCCGAACAGGCCGAGATGACCGGCCTCGATGTCGATACACGCAGCGACGTCTATTCGCTGGGCGTGCTCTTGTATGAGCTGCTAACCGGCAGCACGCCGTTCGACAAGAATCGCTTGAAAGACG
Source organism: uncultured Planctomycetaceae bacterium (assembly GCA_964459965.1). GTDB lineage: Bacteria > Planctomycetota > Planctomycetia > Planctomycetales > Planctomycetaceae > DASPSM01. Next base: position 2,361 of record CAYWOV010000690.1, read on the forward strand.
CGGGCTTCGACGAAGTTCGCCGGATCATTCGCGAGGAAGAGCCGGTCAGGCCGAGCACACGGATCACCAAGCTCAGCGGCACGCGGACGGACGTGGCGGTTCAGCGACAGGTCGATCCTCATCGCTTGAGCCAGTTGGTGCGCGGCGACTTGGACTGGATCGTCATGAAGGCTATCGAAAAGGACCGCGCTCGCCGCTATGAGACCGCAGATGGCCTGGCGATGGACCTCCAGCGATACCTGGCTGACGAGCCCGTCGAGGCCTGCCCGCCCTCGGCGGCGTATCGGCTGCGGAAGTTTGCGAGACGGAATAAAGGATTAGTGCTCGCGGCTTCGGCAGTCCTGCTTGCGCTGGTGACCGGCATCATCGGCACGACATGGGGCATGCTCCGCGCTACCAAGGCCGAAACCAATGCCTTACAGGCCGCAAGCCAGAAGCAGATTGCATTGGCTCTGGCCCAAGAGAGCGAGCGGGCAAAGTCGGAGCAACTTTGGCAGGCGCTTGTTGCCCAGGCACGGGCTCATCGCCTGAGCCGGCGCCCGGGGCAACGCTTTGAAAGCCTCGAAACCTTGCAACAGGCAACGCAACTAGCCCGAACGCTGCAATTGCCGGCGGAGAATTTCCAGGTGCTGCGAAACGCGACGATTGCCACGCTGGCCGTG
>CAYWOV010000691.1:0-3022 GCA_964459965.1 uncultured Planctomycetaceae bacterium
TTGCAAACCCGTTGGAAATCCGATCGGTGGTCATTGGGTTCGTACAGTTTCGACAAACTCGGCGCCACGCCGGCTGATCGCGACGCGCTTGCGTCGCCGGTCGACGGACGGCTCTTCTTCGCCGGCGAGGCCACACACCGCACGATGTTCTCGACCGTTCACGGGGCCTACTTATCCGGATGCCGCGCGGCGGAGGAAATCGCCGCTGCTCTACATTTCCACTAACTTTTGCAACACGTGATCGCGACGGGCGTTCTCTTGGATCATTCGCGCCACCGGCAGGGCGGCATCGGCTCCTTCGTTCTCGGCGATTTGCAACGCGCAGGTCGAGGCCGCCTCGTCGCGCGCTCTGGAATCCTGAATCGCCCGGAGCGCCACTTCGGCCACCGCGTTTTCACCCTCCTCAGCGGCCTCTTGGGCCACGCGGACCAGCGTCTGATCCTTTTGCGGGCCGGCACTCATGGCAAGTGCCGCTTGCAGTTTCGTATTGCCGGTGACGGCGTAGAACGGATCGCCCGAGAATAATTTCGGTCCGACTCTCTCGACGAGGCCCGCCAGCACGTAGCAGGCGACCCCGCCGAAGAGCGCGTAATCAGCCTTCATCAAGCCAAAGGCCATTGCCAGGATCAGCAGCGTGCCGGCCGTTCCCAAAACGGCGGCGGCCACATGAATCAGTTGTTGTCCCACTTCCGGCTCCACACCCAGCAGGCTGCTCATCCAGTTAACGGGCTCTTGATTCGGCGCTCGCTCGTCGGCGTACATCGGAAGCTGGCTCCCGCTTGTCTGCGCAACCCGCGCATCGTTTCTCGTCAACATGTCGACCTGGTCCTTGATTTCGCTCACGTGCTGATACCGGCGATCCGGTTCCGACTCGAGAGACCGAAGCACGATCTCGTCGAGCCGGACATCGACGTGCACCTGTTTGGACGGAAGATCGAATCGACCGATCGGCAACTTGCCCGTCAGCATTTCGTAGAAGACGACGCCCAACGAGTAGATGTCGGCTCGATGATCTACGGTGTGGGCCTGCCGCAATTGTTCGGGAGCCATGTAGCCCAGCGTCCCCATGAGTTGTCCGGTCCCCGTGAGGGACAACTCCTCCGGCGCACGGCCCAGCAACTTGGCCAATCCGAAATCCGCAATTTTGACGCGACCCTTTTTGTCGATCAGGATGTTCTCCGGCTTGATATCGCGATGAACAATCCCTTCGTCGTGCGCGAACTGCAGCGCCTCACAGATCTGGGGAACAATCCTCAGAGCTTGCTCCGGCTGCAGCTTCCCGTCCCGGATCAGCGCTCGCAGATTGACTCCGTCGACGTATTCCATGACGAAGTAAAAGAAATTGTCAGTTCGGCCAAAGTCGTAAACCTGGACGATGTTCGGATGATTGAGTTGAGCCAGGGCTTGGGCCTCGCGAGTAAATCGCTCTGCGAAGGCGGGATCATCCCCGGCGGACGGGGGAAGTATCTTTACGGCAACGATTCGGTTGAGGTGTCGTTGCCGTGCCTTGTAGACGACACCCATGCCCCCTTGACCGAGGAGTTCAAGGATCTCAAGTTGCGGGAACTGTCGCGCGAGATTTTCGAGATAAGCATTGGACGTCCGGGGTGGCGGAATGGTGGCCGCCGCCTGCGCAACCGGAGTGCTCGCGCTGCCATGGTGGTCCACAGTTGCTTGACCTGCCAGTCCTGCTTGCATCAGACACTTCGGGCAAATCCCAGCCGGCGCGTCAGGCGTCAACGGCGCTCCGCACTTTGGACAGGTCCCTACTTCCGCCATTTGATGATTCTCCAACTCTTATCGCTATCTCTTCTGACGGAAACGGCAGGTACCGTAACAGGAAATTCCCTTGTTTGTCACAACTGCAGTGTCGTAAATAGCTTGCGAAGCTCGTCCTCGACCTCCTCCGGGCCCGCAACGGTTTCGGCAATCTCTTCCCGGAGCAATTCGCGATAACGTCGGCGCAAACGATGGGCGACCATTTTTACGGCAGCTTCCGTCATCCCGAGTTTGGACGCGACATTCGAGTACGTGGCGCCGGCATGCTCGCCAATCAGAAAACCCTTCAATTCCTCGAACTGCCTGCTCTTGGCGGATTGCACCGACTCCGACTCCAGTCGCTGCATGATCTTGGCGAGCAGCGCGACGGCCCATTCGCGGTCGTAGATCTGCTCAGCCGTAAGACCGCGCTGAGGCTCGACGAGATAGCGTGAATTTGCCGACTCGAAGTCGAGTGGAATCGGCGGCTTTCCACCTCCTCGCTTTTGAGCCCTGGCTCTCTCCCATTCCTTCGACAGGAAGTGTTTCAACGCGGTCAGCAAGAATGAGCGAAATCGGCCGCGTTCGGCCGTCGCCGATCCGACATAATTCTTCCCCAATAGCTCCGCGAAGAATGCTTGAGTCAGATCCTGTGCATCGTTGACGTCGACGACCCGCCGACGGACGTAAGCATAAAGCGGATACCAATAGGTCTCGCACAACGACTGCAAAGCTTGTCGCGAGTCCGGCGATGTACGACGGCCCGCCACCAGCACAACGCTCCAACGGGTCGTGGCGAATTGACCGTCGCCCCTTGCCGACGAATTCGCGCGGTGCTTTGCCTTTGCCATTCCCCACCATCGTAAAGGCCAGCAGTCTCAGGTTCCACGGGGCACATTCCGAGGCCCATTCTCTTTCGCAGTTGCAATCGTGACCCCGATTGAGTCAGCCACCCATTCCAGGCGTGCCAAGAGAGAGTGCCGGCTGCGGCAAGCCAAGCGCAAAACGCGTTGCCGCTCGGATCCGGTTAGCGAGACGGTTGGTTTGGGGCAGCGGGCGCCTGGTGTAACGCCGGACTCGGCGGTAGCCCTGCGGCCTCTAGCAGCAGGCAACGCCCCCAATAACTGTTGAGCAACCGTTGGCACTCGGCAAACCGCTTTTCCTCCCAAGCCAGTCTGATTTCGAGGGATATCTTAGCAAGTTGGCGGAGGTCGTCCGTCGAGAACACTTCCGCGTCCGTCTTGGCGCTGCGTGCCTGGTCGAC
>CAYWOV010000692.1:0-3013 GCA_964459965.1 uncultured Planctomycetaceae bacterium
TTCGACGACAATCGCGGCCACACGTGTCTTCGGCAGTCGCACGACGTCAGACGGAGGAGACGGTCGACAACCAACACGCTCTGTTCGGGAATCATTGGCATTCCGGAATCTGCGTCGCCGCGGAGTCGACGGATAATGTTGCGCCCCAAGTCAAGCACATCGTCGGCCCGCTGGCGGAGCGTTTGATTTTCCAGCGCCTTGAACTTTTGATACCAACGGTTCAAAACCCGCCGCACGGCCGTCTCCGCGGCCAGCGACGACGTTTTCATCTCCCGCTCGAACTCGCCCGATTCGACCAGTCCCCGCAACATCGTGCCGTGCGCCCGAAAGATGCCGGCAAGCGCCGAATCGAATTCTGATTCGATCCGCGTGGCGGACAGTTCGAGTTCGGAAAATGTCTCCTCGAATGCTTGCCGCAAGCGGTCCCATTCCGGGCCGAATTGGTCCGGGCCGATCGTGGCTTGAACGCCTTCAAAACGCAGCACATCGCCGGCAACCCAAGCTCGTCCCATGGCCAAGCCCGGGGCGATGCTGCGACCCGTCAGCCGGACTTCCTTTTGTCCGCTTCCGTTGGTGGCCGCGGTCTGTCCTTCCATCGAGATTTCCTTGAACAATTCAAGCCCGGATCGAGAGCAGTCGATGGGCACAGGTCACTGCCAACGAGCCGTCGCCCACGGCGAAGCCGACGCGCTTGGTCGAACCGGCTCGAATATCGCCTGCGGCCAGCACTCCGGGCAGAGTGGTCTCCAATGGGCAGGGATCCCGATCTTTGAGGGTCCACAAGCCGGAACGAACAACCTCGGTGCCCGTCAGCAAGTAGCCCTTGTCGTCACGGCCAATTTCGGACGGCAGCCATTCGGCCGACGGATCGGCTCCAATGAAGACAAACACCGCCGAACACGGCAGTCGGCGCGGCGCCTCGCCATCGTTGCTCTTCAGCGAGATCTCTTCCAATCGAAGATTACCGAAGAGCGCGTCGATCTCGGTTTTTTCGTGGACGACGACATTTGGTGCCGCCCGAATCCGATTTGCCAGGTAGTCGGACATGCCCGGACCCAGCTTGTTACGGACAAGCGCATGCACCCTGCGCGACGGGCAACACTCGGCCAGAAACATGATCGCCTGCCCGGCCGAGTTTCCCGCCCCGACGACGGCAACGTCGCTCTTGTCATAGAGGTCGGCCTCGACTGTTGTGCAGGCATAATAGACGCCGGCTCCCGTGAACCGGTCAGCCCCGTCCACTTCCAGTCGCCGCCAGCGCACACCCATGGCCAGCAGCACGGCTCGACAATGGATTTTGGCTCCGCAATCAAGATGCAGCACGTGCCGCTCATTGGGCGACGAAGCCGGGGTCAACTTCAAAACGTCCACCGGAGCGACGATCCGCGCGCCGAACTTGAGCATCTGCAACACGCCGCGCGTCGCCAGATCAGTGCCGCTCAATCCGGCCGGGAAGCCGATGAAGTTTTCGATGCGCGAAGATCCGCCGGCCTGTCCGCCGGGCCCCAGGCGATCGAGCATCAAGGTCGAAAGTCCTTCGGACGATGCATACACGGCCGCCGCCAGGCCCGCAGGTCCGGCTCCTACGATTGCGAAATCGACCTCCTGCGCAGGACAGTGCCTCCAGATTCCGGCCCCCTGGGCCAATTCGACGAGCGTCGGATTCACAAGAATCTTGCCGTCGCCGCATCCAATCACGGGCGTTTTCTTGGGCGAGCCGAGCGCCTTGAAGATGCGCTGACCGTCTTCGGTCTCCGGGTCGAACCAAGTGAAGGGCACAAAGTTCTTGTAAAGGAACTCTCGGACGATATTTGTGTCGCGGCACTTTCCCGGGCCGACGACCTGCAAACCAATCATCCCCTCCTGCGACAACAGCTCGCGGCGACGTGTGAACGCGACTATCAACTTCTCGCCGAGATTTGGCACGCGATTGAGCAGGGCCCGGAGATGGCTTCCCGGTACGCGCCAGATGCGCGACTTGCCGCGAGCCACACCGGTCACAATCACTGGGCGACCGGTCAACAGGTCTATGTCGCCTGTGAACTGGCCCGGGTCATGGGTCACGATCACGCGGTTGTCGTCGTTCGGATTGAGCACGTCGATGTGGCCCGACTCGACCACGAACAAGTCGATGTCGGCCTGGCCGGCACGAAAAACCGTTTCACCGTCGGCATAATCGCGGGGCGTCGCCAGCGGTTTGAGAACGGCAATCTCAGCGGTCGTCAGCCGGGGGAAGGCTGCTTCGTCATTGGGGGCCATACTTACTCGAACTCCACTTCGACCAGTGAAAAGTCATCCTTGAAATCGGGCGAACCCTGCAGCGCGCGGGCCCGGCTGAGGACGCGATCTACGCGAGAGCCCTTTTCTCTTGCCGCTTGGGCGAGCAGATCGACAAGCCCGTCGACTTCAAGCATCCTCCCGTCGACCAGATCAATCTCGGAGACGCCGTCACTATAGACATACAACCGGCTGCCCAACGGGATTTTTTTGCTCTGCGTCTCGAATGTCGCGTCCTCGGCTGCACCGATCATCAAGCTCGGCTCCCCAAGTTTTGTCGGCCGATCCGGCCGGCCGTTAAACATGAGCGCGGGCGGATGGCCGGCACTCGAGTAGCGCAGCGTGCGCGACGCCGCCTCAAAAACGCCGTACCACATCGTGAAGAACCTATTTTGGTTTTCTTCCATCGGAAAGGCGCGGTTGAGGCCTTCGAGTACTTTCGCGGGATCGTCGAACGGCACGCCAGGCAGCGACTGTCGGCGGAGCACATTGAAAACGGAAATCGACAAGAGCGACGCGCCCACTCCGTGGCCGCACACGTCGTGCAGATAGATCGCCAACTGTCCGTCGTCGAGCCAATGATAGCCGAACATGTCACCGCCAAGTTGTGACGAGGCGAGGAAGGCCCAATCCGTACGGATGGTCCCTTCAAGTTTCGGCGGCAGGAGCGAGCGAATGTAGGCGGCCGCTTCCGCCAGCTCGGCCGCCAGCTTGTTTTGCGTAGCGATCAGTGCGT